>CAXSES010000087.1:0-10122 GCA_964236225.1 uncultured Acetobacteraceae bacterium | reverse complement strand
CCGGCTTTCGTTTGCATCACTAACATCTTCGCCTTGCCCGGGCCAACGGCCTCCTGTCAGCCGCCTCGCCAGCCGGGATGTCGCGGGGCTCGGCAGCCCTGCCCTGCATTCCCTGGCTGCGGCGCGGTTCGACAAGCAGGAAAGCAAGGTTGAGGCCCCGCCTTCAAGCACGGGCCTCAAACTCCGCCAGGGGCAGCGCCCCTGGACCGGCCTCACTTCAAGGAAAGGGTTTCCAAAAAGCCCTGCCCTTTGGCGGGTCTGGGCGTAGCCTGCCAAAGGTTCCGATGGCCCGCTTGGGCCATTGGAATGGCAGGCGGAGGGAGAGCCCAGCCTTGCTTCCTAGATCTGCCCGTCGAGCCCCATCTGGTGGAACTCGTGGACGATGCGCTCCTGGTTCTCCAGCAGCCAGTCGATCGACGGTTCGTTGCGCATCGCCTTGCCGATCGCGGCGGCGGTCGCCTTGCGGTGGCTCTCGAACAGCGCCCTATGGTCGAGCGACTCGGTTTCCGCGACCGACGGGTCGAGCCAGATCGAGCAGATGATGCCCAGCTCGTTGGCCTGCTCCTTCGGGATGTGGCCGGCGCGCACCGCGTCGAGCACGCCGTTGGCGACCGCGGCCTGCACCGTGCCCATCAGGATATTGGTGTATCGCGAGCTTTTCACCGTGACCTTGGACACGCACAGCGTCACCGGCCGCACCTGCACGTCGCAGTTCAGGATGGCGAACACCTTGGAGTGCCCGGCCGCCTGGTCGCCGAGCAGGGTCGCGATCGCGGTGCCGACCGGGCCGTCGAGCGCGCCGATCACGATCTCGGGCTCCGCCTCGGTGCCGGGCGGCCCGTCCGCGCACAGCGCCTCGCCGGTGCGCAGGACGATGCGCTTCGCGAGTGGGGGCGGGGCGATGCCTTGCCTGCTTTCACTCATGCGGCCTGCTCCCAGGAAATCGGCTGTTCTGACCGCTTGGAGTGGGTCAAGGGTGACACCCGGCTACCTGCGGTGCGGCAGGCCGATCCATCGTCGCTCGACAGGGAGCCCGCCGCCACAACGACGGCGAACGCACCGCCTGAGACCAGGAGTCCGTGGAGCAGCTCGGCCATGCCTCGATCCTCGCTGGAGGGGCTGGTTGACACATACCCCATGATCCGCAGCGCAAGAAGCTCGATCAGTGCGGACGCCAGCACGCCGATCGCGATGAGCTGGCAGCCGCTGGCCGGCAGCTTGCACCGCTCCATCCGCACGGCAGGGTCCCCGGACCGCCCGATGATCAGTCGGAGCACCGTCGGCAGCCTCCGTCATGCAGGCAAGGAAGGGCAGCAAGGCTGGGCTCTGCCCAGACCCGCCAGGGGGGAGCCCCCCCTGGACCCGGCACGACTTGAGGCAGGCGCCGGTCCAGGGCGGCTCGCCCTGGCGAGTCCCGCCACAGGCATGGGGGCAGAGCCCTGGCCTTGCTTCAGGCGCCCAGCCCGGCCAGCCAGCGCCCGACCTCCCCCCATCCGTTCCAGATCATCTCCAGCGCCACGTACAGCACGATCAGGAGCCCCACCCAGGCGATCCAGCGCGCCCTGTCCAGCAGCTTCAGCAACAGCCCCGCCGCCAGCCCGGTCAGCGCGACCGACACCGCGAGCCCCACCACCAGCACCCAGGCGACGTTGTGCGCGGCACCCGCGACCGCGAGCACGTTGTCCAGGCTCATCGACAGGTCGGCGACCACGATCTGCACGATCGCCCGCCAGGTGCTGCCGTGGCCCTCGGCCGCCGCACCGCCGTGCCGGCTGCCGCGCAGCTCGCGCAGCATCCGCCAGCACACCCACAGCAGCAGCAGCCCGCCCGCGAACGTCAGCCCGATGATCGCCAGCAGTTGCAGCGTGACCAGCGCGAGGCCGATGCGGATCACGGTGGCGGCCCCGATGCCGAACAGCATGGCGCGCCTGCGCTGCGCGGGCGGCAGCCGGCTGACCGCCATGCCGATCACCACGGCGTTGTCGCCCGCCAGCGTCACGTCGATCAGCAGCACCTGCGCGAGTGCGGCGAGTTGGCCTAGAAGATCGTGCAGCGCCCTGCTCCCCGGGCGAGATGCCCGCACACGCAACGCCCGGACGCCGCCCCGGACGCCTCACGGAGATCGCCCGCATGGTCCCACGCTACACCCGCCCCGCGATGGCCGCGATCTGGGCGCCGCTCAACCGCTACCGAATCTGGTTCGAGATCGAGGCGCTGGCGGCCGAGGCCATGGCGCGCACCGGCGAGGTTCCGGAGGCGGCCGCGCGCACCATCCGCGAGCGCGGCGACGCGCGGATGGCCGCCATGGACGAGGCCGACCTAGAGCGCATCGACGCGATCGAGCGCGAGGTCCGCCACGACGTGATCGCCTTCCTGACCTGGCTCGCGGAAGGCATCGGCGAGGACAGCCGCTACGTCCATCTCGGCCTGACCAGCTCGGACGTGCTCGACACCGCCTTCTCGGTGCAGCTCGCGCAGTCCTGCGACCTGCTGATCGCGGACGTGGACGCGGTGCTGGCCGCCCTGCGCCGCCGCGCCTTCGAGCACAAGCACACGCTCACCATCGGCCGCTCCCACGGCATTCACGCCGAGCCGACCAGCTTCGGCCTCAAGCTCGCCGGCCACCACGCCGAGTTCGCCCGCAACCGGGAGCGCCTGCTCGCCGCGCGCGCCGAGGTCGCGGTGTGCGCGATCAGCGGCGCGGTCGGCACCTACGCCCACGTCGACCCGGCGGTCGAGGCGTTCGTGGCCGAGCGCCTCGGCCTCGCCGCGGAGACCGTGTCCACCCAGGTGATCCCGCGCGACCGCCACGCCGCGTTCTTCTGCACGCTCGGCGTGGTCGCGTCCGGGGTGGAGCGCCTGGCCACCGAGGTGCGCCACCTGCAGCGTTCCGAGGTGCGCGAGGCGGAGGAGTTCTTCCACCCCGGGCAGAAGGGCTCCTCCGCGATGCCGCACAAGCGCAACCCCGTGCTGAGCGAGAACCTGACCGGCCTGGCCCGCGTGGTGCGCGCCGCCGTCACCCCGGCGCTGGAGAACGTGGCGCTGTGGCACGAGCGCGACATCAGCCACTCCAGCGTCGAGCGGGTGATCGGCCCGGACGCCACGCTGGCGCTCGACTTCGCGCTTGGCCGCCTCGCGGGGATGGTGGAGACGCTCGTGGTCTATCCCGACCGGATGCTGGCCAACCTGGACAGCCTGGGCGGCGTGGTGCACAGCGGCGAGGTGCTGCTCGCGCTGGCCCGCTCCGGCATCTCGCGCGAGGACGCCTACGCGATCGTGCAGCGCAACGCGATGGCGACCTGGACCCGCCTCGGCCAGCCGGACGGCCTGGGCTTTCGCGCCAACCTCGACGCCGACCCGCTGGTCGCCGGCCGAGTGCCGCCCACCGTGCTGGACGAGGCGATGCGCCCGGAGCGCCACCTGCGCGCGCTCGACCTCAGCTTTGCCCGCGTGTTCGGCGAGGCAGGGCCGGCGCGATAGGCGCGCGGACACCCCGTCCTTCCGGCGATGCGTGCCTTCAGACCGCCTTCATCCCGCCCGGATAAGGTCTCCGGCAGCCCGCACTCTTCGTGCAAGGCCACAAGGAGGTCCTTACCATGCGCAAGACTCTGCTTTCCCTCGCCGTCCTGGGCGGCCTGACCGGGGCCGGCCTCGCGCCGGCCGCCGCCGCTCCTGCGACGCCGCGTGTCGGCGCCGATGCGCCGGCCCTGGTGCACACGGTGCAGTACTACGGCGGCTATGGCCGGGGCGACTACGATCATGACCGCGGGCGCTGGCACCACCGCTGGCATCCCCACTACTGGCACCACTGGCACCACGGCTACTGAGGACGGGGGCTACTGAGGGCGGGGGCTACTGAGGGCGGGGTCCGCGCCGCCACGGCACGGACCAGGCCGGGCCGCCGGCATCCCGCTGGCGGCCCGCCCATCCGCATCCCACCTGCATCGGGATGTGCACGTTCGTCCTGCTGAGCCGCCCTGGCCACGCCTGGCCGCTGCTCACCGCCGCCAACCGCGACGAAAGCCTCGCCCGTCCCTGGCGCCCGCCCGCCGCCCACTGGCCCGGCCAGCCCGGACTCGTCGGCGGCCTCGACCTGCTCGGCGGCGGCACCTGGATGGCCGCACGCGGCGGCATGGTCGCAGCCGTGCTCAACCGCAGGCACAGCCTCGGCCCCGCCCCCGGCAAGCGCAGCCGCGGCCAGCTCCCGCTCGACGCCCTGCGCCACCCCACCGCCCACGCCGCGGCGCACGCCCTGGCGCAGGAGGAGGCCGCCGCTTGGCGCCCGTTCAACCTGGTGGTGGCCGATCGCGATACCGCCTTCCTGCTCCTCGGCCTCGGCGAGGGCCGGCCGGAGCCGGTGCCTCTCTCGCCCGGCCTCCACATGGTCACCGCCTTCGACCCGGACGACCCGGCCAGCCCCAGGGTCGCGCGCCACCTGCCCCGCTTCCGGGCCGCCGCTCCGCCAGAGCCGCCGGACTGGGCCGCCTGGCGCGACATCCTGCTCGACCCGACAGGGCCGGCCGGCAGCGAGATCCACGTGCCCGCCTCGGACGGCTTCGGCACCGTGTGCTCGTCGCTGCTCGGGCTGCACGCCGGCGGGGCGACGCAGTGGGTGTTCTCGGAGGGCGGGGAGTTCGCCGAAGTCGAGGCAGGCAAGGCTGGGCTCTGCCCAGACCCGCAAAGGGTCCGAGGACCCTTTGATCCCATTGGTTTAAGCAATGGATTTTAAAGGCGAACCTTTGGCGGAGTTTGAGGCCCATGTTTGAAGGTGGGGCCTCGACCTTGCTGCTTCAGCTCAGCCGCCTGTGCTCCAGCACCGGCATGTCCCGCCGCACCCGCGCCGTCATCGCCGGGTCGATGCGCGCGCTGGCCCAGCCCACGCCGTCCGACGCCCTGGCCACCACGCCGCCCCAGGGATCGCACACCAGCGCGTGCCCGAACGTGGCGCGCGCCCCGCCCGGGTCCTGGTGCTGCCCCCAGGTGGCAGGGGCCGCGATCCAGCACTGCGTCTCGATCGCCCGCGCGCGCAGCAGCACCTCCCAGTGGTCGCGCCCTGTCTGCACCGTGAACGCGGCCGGCACCAGGATCAGCTCCGCCCCCGCCTTGCGCAGCGCCAGGAACAGCTCCGGAAAACGCAGGTCGTAGCAGATCGCCAGGCCGAGGGTGACGCCGCCCAGCGCCACCGTCACCACCGCATCGCCCGCGCCGTAGGTGGCGCTCTCTCGATACCCCGTGCCGTCCGGCGCGGTGATGTCGAAAAGGTGGATTTTGCGGTAGCGCGCCAGCTCCCGCCCGTCGCTGTCGAACACCACCGTGGTGTTGAACAGCCGCTCGCCCACCCGCTCCGCGATCGAGCCGCCATGCACCGCCACGCCGAGCCCGCGCGCCACCTCGCGCAGGAACTCGTAGGCCTCGCCGCCCGCCTCGCCCGAGCCCTCCTCCGGCAGCGCCTCCGCGCTCGCGAGCTTGGTCGCGCGGTCGCCGCCAAGGCAGCTCCACATCTCCGGCAGCGCCAGCAGGCCAGGGTTGTCCGCGGCGTGCGCGGCCTCGAACAGGCGCCGCGCCTGCGCGATGTTCGCTGACTTGTCAGAGCCGGCGTTGAGCTGCATCACGCTGATCCGCACTGCTTATGCTCCACCCTGACAATCGTCTCGACTAGCCTCAGCCGGCGAAGGCCATGATCAAGCGCCCACACCGACCCTGCAATGGGTTAAAAGAAGCGGTCAGACGTCGTTCCTGAGAAGGCCGTAGATCGCCGTGTCCCATCGGACAGAGCCGACCTTCACCGCGCTTCGATGAACGCCTTCTTCAACAAAATCCAGCTTTCGATAGACGCGGATTGCGACAGCGTTGAACGTGTAAACGTTCAGTTCGACCCTTTCGAACTCCGGTCGAAGCAGTATTTGATCGAGGACCGTCCGGAGGAATGGTTCTGCAAACCCTTGGCCGCGCAAATTCGGAGAAACAGCAACTCTGCTGAGCCGTGCCACACCATTTCGCCAGTCCAAGGCAACCTGTGCATGTCCTGTCAGGATTGTTGCCTTGAAGCCCGAGAACAACCATCGTTGTGGGTGTTCGCCCTCTCCTTCGCGGAGCAGGGCCAGGAGTTGAGCGCGGTCCAGCGGAAAACTGATATCCGGCCCTCCCCACTGGATCAGGGACCGCTCGTCCGCGAACCACTCGCAAAGCGGCTCGAAATCGGCCTCTCCAAAAGGACACAGGGTCAAAGCAGCAGGGTTGATCATATCGCGGCTGTCGCAAACAAAATGCAGGGAAAGCAAGGTTGAGGCTCTGCCTCAAACTCCGCCAAAGGCAGGCCTTTGGAAACCACGACTTAGAAAGCGGGATCAAAGGGTCCTCGGACCCTTTGCGGGTCTGGGCAGAGCCCAGCCTTGCTTGCTTCCATGCCTCAGACCTCCTCGACCCGCTCCACGCCGGCCAGCGCCTTGAGCGCGTGCGCCAGGCGCGGCGTCACCGTGTAGCCTCCCGGCAGCGGGATCTCGACGTCCTGCGTCAGCCCGAGGCGCGGCAGCAGCACGATCTTGCCGCGACCTCTCGGCTCGCGCCCCAGCACCGCCTGCAGCGCGCTCACCGACACGGACTCGCTCAGCCACACCCGCATCCCCGCGCCGGCGTCGGCCGCCGCGCGGTCCAGCCCGACCACGTCGAGCGCGGTGATGCGCATCGCGTCGCCCTCCATGCGCAGGTCCACGGTGACGATCACCGAGCCTCCCGGTGCCAGCAGGTCGCGCGCCCGGCCCAGCACCTCGCTGAACAGGGTCACCTCGTAGGAGCCGCCGCCGTCGGACAGCCGCACCCAGGCCATGCGGCTGCCGGTGCGGGTGATGCGCTCCTTGACGTTGACCACGCAGCCCGCGAGCTTCACCCGCCCGCCGCCCTGCGCCGCGCGCTCCTCCATGCGGTTCGACGCGACCGCGCCCAGGCGGCGCAGCAGCGGCGCGTAGCTGTCGAGCGGGTGCGCGGTGAGGTGGAAGCCCACCGCCTCCGCCTCGAAGCCCAGCCGCTCCATCTCCGGCCAGTCCTCCACCGACGGCAGCCGCAGCGGCTCCGCGCCGCCGCCGCCGGCCGGCGCCCCGAACAGCCCGATCTGCCCGGAGCTGGCCTCCTCGGCATTGGCCTGGGCGCGGCGCAGGATCGTCTCGGCGCCCGCGAACAGCTTCGCGCGGTTGCGCTCCAGGCTGTCGAAGGCGCCGGCGCGCACCAGGTTCTCGATCTGCATCTTGCTGAGCTGCTTCGGGTCGATGCGCGCCGCGAAATCCGCCACCGAGGCGAAGTCGCGCCCGCCTCGCGCCGCCACCAGCGCCTCCATCGCCTGCGCGCCCACCTTCTTCACCGCCGCCAGCGCATAGCGGATCGCCTGCGCGCGCCCCCCGGCATCGGCCGTGATGTCCACGGTGAAGTCCGCGCCGGAGCGGTTCACGTCGGGCGGCAGCACGCGTATGCCGAGCCGCTCCGCCTCCTGACGCAGCGCCGCGAGCTTGTCGGTGTTGCCCACCGCGAGCGACATGCAGGCCGCGAAGAACGCGACCGGGTGGTTCGCCTTCAGCCAGGCCGTCTGGTAGCTGACCAGGGCGTAGGCGGCGGCGTGGCTCTTGTTGAACCCGTAATCGGCGAACTTGGCCATCAGGTCGAACACCTCGGCCGCCTTGGCCTTGGGCACGCCGCGCGCCTGGGCGCCACTCGCGAACGTCTCGCGCTGCGTCTCCATCTCGGCGCGGATCTTCTTGCCCATCGCGCGGCGCAGCAGGTCCGCGCCGCCGAGGCTGTAGCCCGCCATGGTCTGGGCGATCTGCATCACCTGCTCCTGGTAGACCATGATGCCGTAGGTCTCGCTCAGGATGTCGGCGACGTCGGGGTGCGGCGCCACCCACGCCTCGCCGTGCTTGCGGTTGCAATACGACGGGATGTTGGCCATCGGCCCCGGCCGGTACAACGCGACGGCCGCGATCAGGTCCTCGAACCGGTCGGGCCGCATCTGGCGCAGCACGTCGCGCATCCCCGCCGACTCGAACTGGAACACCCCGCCCGCGTCGCCGCGCGACAGCATCTCGTAGGTGCGGGCGTCGTCGAGCGGGATGCGCGCGAGGTCCACCTCTATGCCGCTGCTCCGCTTCAGCAGCAGCAGCGCGCGCTGCAGGATCGTCAGCGTCGTCAGTCCCAGGAAGTCGAACTTCACCAGCCCGGCCTGCTCGACGTACTTCATGTTGTACTGGGTGACGAGCGTGTCTGTCTTCGGGTCGCGGTACAGCGGCACCAGCTCGATCAGCTCGCGGTCGCCGATCACCAGCCCCGCGGCGTGGGTGCTGGCGTGCTTGTACAGCCCCTCCAGCTCCAGCGCCGTCTTCATCAGCCGGCGATAGCCTTCGTCGCCGTCGCGCATCTCCTGCAGGCGGGGCTCGCCGTCGATCGCCTGCTTGAGCGTGACCGGGTGCGCGGGGTTGTTGGGGATCAGCTCGGCGACCTTGTTGACCATGCCGAACGGCAGCCCCAGCACGCGCCCCACGTCGCGCACCGCGGCGCGCGCCTGGAGCTTGCCGAACGTGATGATCTGCGCGACGCGGCCGCCGCCGTACTCGCGGCGCACGTAGTCGATCACCTCGTCGCGCCGGTCCTGGCAGAAATCGATGTCGAAGTCGGGCATAGACACGCGCTCGGGGTTGAGGAACCGCTCGAACAGCAGGTTGAACGGCAGCGGGTCGATGTCGGTGATGGTCAGCGCCCACGCCGCCACCGACCCCGCGCCGGAGCCGCGCCCCGGGCCGACCGGGATGCCCTGCCCCTTCGCCCACTGGATGAAGTCCGCCACGATCAGGAAGTAGCCGGGAAACCCCATCGCCTCGATGACGCCCAGCTCGTACTCCATGCGCTCGCCGTAGCGCGCGCGCGCCGCGTCGTCGGCGGCGAGCGCGTCCATGCGCGCGGCCAGGCCCTCGCGCGCCATCTCGCAGAGCGTCTGCGCCTCTGTCTGGCCGGAGCGCACCTTGGGGCACATCGGCAGCAGCGGCTTGCGCGTCTGCGCCATCACCGCGCAGCGCCGCGCCACCGCCAGGGTGTTGTCGCAGGCCTCCGGCAGGTCGCGGAACAGCGTCCGCATCGCGCGCGCCGGCTTGAACCAATGCTCAGGCGTCACCCGCCGCCGGTCCTGCTCGGCCAGCGTGCGCCCGCCCGCGATGCACAGCAGCGCGTCGTGCGCCTCGTGCATCTCGGGCGTCGCGAAGAAGCACTCGTTGGTCGCGACCAGGGGCAGCCCCGCCTCGTCGGCCAGCCGGATCAGCCCTGGCTCGATCGCGCGCTCGACGTCCAGCCCGTGGCGGTGCAGCTCCATCATCGCCCGGTCGCCGAACGCCTCGGCCAGACGCGCCACCAGGGCGCGCGCCTCCGCCTCCTGCCCTTCCGCCAGCATCCGCCCCACCGGCCCGCGCGTGCCGCCGGTCAGCAGGATCAGTCCCTCGGCATGGTCCAGGATGCGCGCCAGCGGCAAGGCAGGCTCCGCGGCGTCGCCCTCGATGAAGCCGAACGAGGACAGCCGCTGCAGGTTGTCCAGGCCGCGCGCGTCCTGCGCGAGGACGACGATCTGGTCCGGCGCCAGGCCGATCCGTCCCGGCTGGCCCGGCGCGTCGCGCGCGATGCCGACCTGGCAGCCGATGATCGGCTGCACGCCCTTGCCCGCGCAGTACTGGGAGAACTCCAGCGCGCCGAACAGATTGCCTGTGTCGGTGATCGCGACCGCCGGCATCTGCTCCTTGCGGGCGAGTGCCGCGATGTCG
The DNA here is from genome assembly GCA_964236225.1 of uncultured Acetobacteraceae bacterium. Taxonomy (GTDB): domain Bacteria; phylum Pseudomonadota; class Alphaproteobacteria; order Acetobacterales; family Acetobacteraceae; genus CAXSEF01. The sequence goes on along the minus strand of CAXSES010000087.1, from coordinate 334 downwards.
GGCACGCGGATCGCGCCCTCGGCGAGCGAGAAGGCGGAGTGGACTCGGAGGTGGACGAAATCTGCGTGCGGCATGGCGGGAGTCTAGCTGTGCGGCGGGCAGGGAGGAAGCAAGGCCGGGCTCTGCCCGGACCCGCCAGGGGCGAGCCGCCCCTGGACCGGCTCTACTTGTAGAAGGCCAGTCCAGGGCAGAGCCTCGGCCCTGCTTGCTTTCTCAGCCCTTGAAAGGGTCGAACTCCGGGCAGTCGACACTCTCCCACAACGGTGTTCCGTGCGATTGCAGATACTCTGCCGCCCTCAAGAGGCGGTTGGGACTGTCGCGCGCGGCGCCGAGC
>CAXSES010000086.1:5350-10130 GCA_964236225.1 uncultured Acetobacteraceae bacterium | reverse complement strand
CGCCACCGCGACCTTCATCCCCTCGCTCGCCAGGATCGGCGGGTTGAGGATCAGCTTCTCCCCCGCCGCCAGCCCCGCCCTGACCTCGACCTGCGCCCCGTCATCGGCCAGCACGTCGAGGTGGTGCAGCCGCAGCACCCCCTGGTCGAACACCGCCGCGCTCAGCCCGTCCTTGCCGAAGATCACCGCCTCCGACGGCACCAGCGCCACCGGCGACGTCCGCGGCACGTCGAGGTGCACGATCCCGTACAGCCCCGCCGCCAGCGCCCCGTCGTGGTTGTCCACGTCCACCTCGGTCAGCAGCGTGCGCGTGCCTGCCTGCAACGTCGAGGCATTGCGCGCCACCTTGCCATGGAACTCGCGCCCCGGCAGCTCCGGCACGGTCACCACCGCGTCCTCGCCGTCGTGCAGCGCGAAGAAATCCTCCTGCGGCACGTAGACCTGCACCCGCAGCACGTCCGAGCGCGCGATCGAGAACAGCTCCGTCCCGCTCTGCGAGTTCGCCACCACGAGCGAGCCCACATCCACGTCGCGCGCCGTGATCACCCCGTCGAACGGCGCGGTGATCCTCTCGAAATCCACGAGCTGCCGCAGCCGCCTGACCTCGGCCGCCTGCGCCTCGATGTTGGCCTTCGCGACTCCCACGCCCGCGTTGCTCGCCGCCAGGCTCGACTTGTCGGTGTCCCCCTGCTGGCGCGAGCTCCACCCGTGCTGCACCAGGTCCGCCGTGCGCTGCTCGGTGATCCCAGCAAGCTTCTGGTTCGCCGTCGCCTGCGCATACGCCGCCGCCGTCTGGGCGAGCTGCGCCTGCGCCTGCGCGTACTGCTGGTCCACGTCCGGCGAGGCGATCACCGCCAGCACGTCGCCCGCATGCACCTTGCTGCCGATGTCGACGTTGCGCTTCGCCACGTAGCCGGTCGAGCGCGCGTACAGCGTCGCCGCGTCGAACGCCTGCATGTTGCCCGGCAGCTCGATCCGGCGCGGCCCCTCCAGCACCTTGACCGCCGCCACCCGCACCTGCGGCACAGCGTCGTTCTGCTGCGCCAGCGCGTGCGCCGCATTGGCGCTGGTCGCCGAGTGGCTCCACATCCCGAGGCCGATCAGCCCCGCCAGCACCGCGACGGTGGCCGCCGCCAGCATCAGCGCGAGCCGCCGGCGCCTGCGGTCGGCCGCAGGATCGCTCGCCGTGTCGACCCCGGGCCGATCGGCAGGCGCGGGGTGCTGCAACGCACGGCCGGGAGCAGCCTGCCCCGGCCCGGGATCGCCCGCCGGCGGCAGCGCCCGCGATCCGGGCGCGTCGGTCCCGCCAGGTCCCGCGCCCGCTGCGGCGCCGGGCGCGGCCGGGCTCTGCTTGGCGTCGGCTCCCCTGGTCCCGGGCGGCGGCGTGATCTGGTTCATGCATGGCTTCCTTCATGCGCGGCCCGCGACGACGGCGCCGCCGACTTCACGCGCTCGAACCGCCCGATGACGGAATACAGGTATGGCACGAACAGCAGCGTCGTCACCGTGCCCACCAGCACGCCGCCGATCACCGCGCGCGCCAGCACCGCGTTCTGCTCCTCGCCCGCACCGCCGAGCGCCATCGGCACCATGCCGACCATCATCGCCGCCGCCGTCATCAGCACCGGACGCAGCCGCGTCGTGCCTGCCGACAGCGCCGCCTCCACAGCCGACATCCCGGCTTCCCTCTGCTCGCGGGCGAAAGTCACCAGCAGGATCGAGTTCGCCGACGCGACGCCCACCGCCATGATCGCCCCCATCAGCGAGGGAACGCTGAACGTCGTCCCCGTCACGTACAGCAGCAGCACGATGCCGCTGCCCGCTCCCGGCAGGGCGAGGATCACCGCCAGCGGATCGAGGAAGCTCTGGTAGTTCACCACCATCAGCATGTAGACGAACACCGCCGCGAACAGCAGCCCGAGCGTGAGGTTGGCGAACGCCTCGTTCATGCTGCCGATCTGCCCGGTCACCAGGATCTTGTTGCCCGCCGGCATCTGCCCCTGCATCCCGTCGACGATCTTCTTCACGTCCGCCGCCACGCCGCCGAGGTCGCGGTCCTGCACGCTGCCGTAGACGTCGTACACCGCCTGGATGTTGGTCTGGTTGAACACCGACTGCACCGGCACGCGCTTGAAGCTGGCCACGTTGCCGAACAGCCCCGGCACGATGCTGCCCTGGGTGCTCGAGCTGGTGATCGGCGTGTTGTTCAGGTCGTTGACGTCGGCGATGCGGTATTCCGGCGTCTGCACCGCGAGGAAGTAGGGAATCCCGTTCGCCGGGTCGGTCCAGAAATTGGGCGACACCTGCTCGGACGAGCTGAGGCTGATGTTGAGGTCGTTGGCCACCTGGTTGACGGTCAGCCCCAGCTCCTGTGCCCGTGTCCGGTCCACGGTGTAGTAGAGCTGCGGCGCGTCCAGCTCCTGCTGCACGTGCGCGTCCACCAGCCCCGGCACCTGCGACAGCCTGTGCCGCAGCTCTGCCGCCACCTTCTGGTTGCCCGCCCGGTCCTTGCCCGTCACCCTCACGTCGATCTGCGACGGCACCCCGAAGTTCAGGATCTGCGTCACCAGGTCCGCCGGCTGGAAGTAGAACATCGCGTCCGGGAACGCGCTCGGCAGCGCCGCGCGCAGCGCCCGCACGTACTCCGCCGTCGCCCTGTGCCCCTCGTTGAGCTGGAGCAGGATCTGCCCGTCATTGACCCCGATCGTCGTCCCGTCGGTGAACGCGAGGTTGTACGTCCGCTGCGGCAGCCCGATGTTGTCGAGCACCAGCCCCAGATCCTTCGCCGGGACCACCGACCTGATCTTCTCCTCGATGGCGGCGAAATACTGGCTGGTCCGCTCGATCCGCGTCCGCGCCGGCGCACGCACGTGGAGCTGGATCAGTCCCGCATCCACCGGCGGGAAGAAGTCGCTGCCCACGAACAGGCTCAGGCTCCCGGCGCACCCCACCACCGCCAGCGCCACCAGCGGCGTCGCGAGGCTGCGCCGGATGATTCCTGCGAGCACGAAGCCGTAGAAGGCCCGGAACCGGTCGAAACCGCGGTTGAACCCCGCGTGCGCGCGTCCGAACCACCCCGGCCTGCTGCCGTCGTGATGGCGCTCGTGCTCGGCGCGCAGCATCAGCCGGATGATGATCGGCGTGAGCGTGCGCGACAGCGCGTACGACGCCAGCATCGCGAACACCACCGCCATCGCCAGCGGCGTGAACAGGTAGCGCGCCGCGCCCTGCAGGAAGAACACAGAGACGAACACGCAGCAGATCGACAGCGTGGAGATCAGCGTCGGCACCGCGATCCCCGCAGCCCCCTCCAGCACCGCCTCGTCGAAGTCCCCGCCCTCGTCGAGCAGGCGGTGCGTGTTCTCGATCGTCACCGTGGAGTCGTCCACGAGGATGCCCACCGCCAAGGCGAGCCCGCCCAGCGTCATCGTGTTCAGCGTCTGCCCAAGCGCGGAGAGCACCGCGATCGAGGTCAGGATCGACAACGGGATCGACACCATCACCACCACCGTCGAGCGCCACGATCCCAGGAACACCAGGATCATCAGCGCCGTCAGCCCCGCCGCGATCGCGCCCTCGCGCAGCACGCTGCCGATCGCATCGCTCACGAAGGTCGACTGGTCGAACAGCAGGCCGATCTTCATGCCCTCAGGCGCCGATCTCTGGATCGCCGGCATCGCCGCCTTCACGGCCTTGACCACGGACAACGTCGAGGCGTCGCCGTTCTTGATGATGGTCAGCAGCACCGAGGGATGCCCGCCGTCGTGCACCACGTTCTGCTGCACCGCCCAGCCATCGCGCACGTGCGCGACATCGCTCAGATAGACGGTGGTGCCGCCCACCTGGCGGATCGGCACCCGGTTCAGCGCCTCGATCGAGCGCGCCGAGCTGTTGATGCTGACGATGAGCTGCCGGTCGCCCATCTTGGCGTCGCCCGACGGCAGCGTCAGGCTCTGCGCGTTGACCGCGCTCACCACGTCCATCGGCGCCACGCCCTTGGCGCGCATCGCGTCCGGGTCGAGGTCCACCATCACCTGCCGGTACTTGCCGCCGTAAGGCGTCGGCAGCGTGATGCCCGGGATCGGCGCGAGCGCCTGCCTGATCTGGTAGATGCCGTAGTCGTAGAGCTGCTGCTGGTTCAGCTTGTCCGATGACAGGCTGATCTGGAGCACCGGCACGCTCGACGCGTTGTACTGCACGATGGTCGGCGGCTGGATGCCCGCCGGCATCAACGCGCGGATCGAGTTGGACGCCGACACGATCTGCGAGATCGCGAGGTCCACGTTGACGTTGGGCTGGAAGTAGATCTTCTCGACCGCGATCCCCTCCAGCGTCTGGCTCTCGATGTTCTTGATGTCACCGACGCTGGAGCTGATCGAGTACTCGCTGTAGGTGGTGACCCGCTGCTCCATCTCCGCCGGCGTCAGCCCCGTGTACTGCCAGATCACGGTGACCACCGGCACGTTGATCGCCGGGAAGATGTCCTTGGGCGTCACGAAGATCGCGCTCGCGCCGAGGAACAGCATCAGCGCCGCCATCACGTAGAACGTGTAGGGGTAGCGAAGCGCGAACTTGACCAGTCCCATGCCTTATCCCCGCTCCGCCAGTCGCCCGGGCCGGCCGTCCCGCGGGCGCCGGCCCGCCGGCGACGCCCGACCAGCCCCGGGACCTTGATCCGCCAGGCCTTCAGTTATGACGGCGCGACCCCCGCGCCGAGTGATATTCCGTTCAGCTTGCCACGGGACACGTTTCGTCACACGGCTGGTCGTCACACGGCTGG
>CAXSES010000086.1:0-5250 GCA_964236225.1 uncultured Acetobacteraceae bacterium | reverse complement strand
TCGTCACACGGCTGGTCGTCACACGGCTGGGCCATGCGCGCCATCCCGCCATCGCGGCCGCGCAGGGACGGGAAGGGGAGGGCGCGATGCTGTTCACGCTGGAAGTCGACGGCCGCGCCGTCCTGGTGATGGCCGAGGACGACCTCGCCTCCGCCACCGAGGCCGCGTGCGCGCCGTTGATGACGGAGCAGCTCGCCGCCCTGGACCGCGCCGGCCGCCGCCTCCGGAACGGCTGTGCCCCGCCGCATCTCCGCCCGGCCACCGCCACCGAGTCCGCCACCTGGCACCAGGCGTTCGCGGAGGCGGTGGCGGACGGCGATGCCTACGAGGACGAGGCCGATAGCTGGGCCACGTTCCTGATCGACGTCGCCCCGCGCCGACCCTGAGCCCTGCCGATCCGGGCCTCGCCGGCGCGGTTCCGGCCCCGCTCGCTGGGCCGCACGGCGACGAAGGCCCGCCCTGCGAGCTTCGACGCCGCCGCAGCGGAGCCGGCCTGGAGCCCGCGCCGCAAGGGTGCTACGTCCCTCGGCCATGACTCCCCTGCTCCTCGTCATCATCCTGTCCATTGTCGGCCTCTCGCTCTTCGTCGCGGGCGTCGCCATGATGGCCCAGCGCCAGGAGGGCGGGGGCGGACGCCGGCCGGCGCTGCTCATGATCAGCGGCATCGCGGTGCTGATCCTGGGCATGCTCGCCGGGCTGGTGCTCAAGTCGACGCAGACCACCGCACAGCCGCACTTCGCGCTTCCCGCCGTCGGCGGCCCCGCATCCCCATCGCTCCAGGCTCCCGCGCCGGCGTCGCCACCCGAACGCTGACCCGCGCCGCCCGCCATCGTCACCCGGGCGCCGCCGCGCTACACCCTGCGGCAGGAACCCTGGCCGACCCGGACGGGACCGAAGGAGCCTCACACCATGCTGCGATCCGCGCTGCTGGCCGCCGCCTGCCTGCTCGCCGTCTCCGCTCACGCCGAAACCGTCAGGTTCAGCGCCACCCTGAGCGCCGACACCGAGGTGCCCGCCAAGACCGCCCCCGGTGCCGCCGGCGCCGCCACAGCCACGCTCGACACCGCCACCCGCAAGCTCGACTACGACGTGAGCTGGAACGGCCTCACCGGCCCCGCCACCGTGGCGCATTTCCACGGTCCCGCCGAGCCCGGCAAGAACGCCGGCGTCCAGATCAAGATCGGCGACGCCAACCCCGTCAGCCCGACCACCGGCAGCGCGACGCTGACCGAGGAACAGGTGAAGCAGCTCACCGCCGGCCAGTGGTATGCCAACGTCCACACCGCTGCCAACCCGGGCGGCGAGATCCGCGGGCAGCTCACGAGGCAGTAGGACAAGGTTAAGGCTCCGCCTCAAACTCCGCCAGTGGCTCTGCTCCCCATGCCTGAAGACGGGGGACCCCGCCAAAGGCTCGCCTTTGGAAACCAATACTTAAGGGAAGCCGGTCCAGGGGCAGGGCTATTGCATATGACTTTTCGGGCGTCCCGGTAGGCTCCTAATCCCAGGGCTTTTCGCCGACTTTGGCTCTATGAAAATCCCGGCGGCGGCCCAAAGTCGGGCAGCGCGTTTCATATGTAATAGCCCTGGGTCCAGGGGGGGCTCCACTGGCGGGTTTCCGCTTCCAGGACGTGGGGCAGAGCCCTGGCCTTGCCTGCCTGACAGGTCAATGTCAAAGCCCCGTTGGCCTTCGATCAGGGACGGTCCAGGGCGGCCTTGTAAGGGGCGAACCAGCCGAGGCCCTGCAGCGTCCCCGCCCTTGGCCGGTACTCGCAGCCCACGAACCCTGCATAGCCAAGCCGGTCCAGCTCCTCGAACAGGAACGGGCAGGCCAGCTCCTCCCCATCCGGCTCGTGGCGCGACGGCACCGAGGCGACCTGCACGTGGCCGATCACCGGCATCAGCCGCCGCATCCGCGTCGTCACGTCGCCATGGATGATCTGGCAGTGGTACAGGTCGAACTGCAGGGCGAGGTTCGGCACGCCCATCTCCTCGATCAGCACCGCCGCCGCGTCGATGTCGTTCAGGAAGTAGCCCGGCATGTCGCGCCCGTTGATCGGTTCCAGCACCAGCGTCACCCCGCGCTCCGCCAGCACCGCCGCAGTGCGCCGCACCGCCGCCCGGAACGTCGCCGTCGCCGCCATGTCCCCTGCAGGCGCCAGCCCCGCCATCAGGTGCACCCGCGACACCCCGGTCGCCGCCACGTAGGGCAGGGCGCGGCCCAGCGCCGCGTCCAGCTCCGCCTCCCGCCCCGGCAGCGCCGCCAGACCCCGCTCCCCCGCCGCCCAGTTCCCGGACGGCAGGTTGAACAGCGCCGGCGTCAGTCCGCTCCTGTGCAGCCGCCCCGCCACCTCGTCCGGCGCGTGCTCGTAGGGGAACAGGAACTCCACAGCCGTGAAGCCTGCATCCGCCGCCGCGGCGAAGCGGTCGAGAAACGTCCACTCGGTGAACATCATCGTCAGGTTGGCGGCAAAGCGGGGCATGGCGTCACTCCGGGGAAAGGAAGCAGGGCCGGGTTGTGCCCGGACCCGCGAAAGGCCCCTCCTTCAAGCATGGGGCTCCTCCTTCAAGCACGGGGCCTTTAAAAACCATCTCGTTCAGCCCTTCGGCATCCCACGCGAGCCTGTGCCTTCCGGAGGCCGGTCCAGGGCAGAACCCTGGCCTTCACTCCGCCTTGTCGGGCAGGTCCAGCCCCGCGACCTGCGCGAACAGGCGAGCCACCGAGGCATCGTCATCGCGCCCCATTCCTGCCGCCGCGGTCATCAGGAACATCTGCAGCGCGGCGCCTGCCACCGGCACCGGGAACTTCGCGCCTCGCGCCATGTCGAGCACGATGCCGAGGTCCTTGACGGAGATGTCCACCGCCGATCGCGGCCGGTAGTCGCCGTCGAGGATATGCGGCACCCGGTTCTCGAACATCCAGCTGTTGCCCGCGGACCTGGTGATGACCTCGTACACCCGAGCCAGGTCGAGCCCCTGGCGCGCCGCGAACGCCATCGCCTCGCAGGCCGCGGCGATGTGCACGCCAGCCAGAAGCTGGTTGACCATCTTGAACCCCGCGCCGATCCCGGGCGCATCGCCCAGCTCGTACACCGTTCCCCCCATTGCCGCGAGCGCCGCCCGCGCCCCCGAGAGCGCGGCAGCGCTCCCGGACGCCAGGAAGGTGAGCTGCCCCTCGGCCGCCCGCGCCGCCCCGCCGCTCATCGGCGCGTCGAGGTAGTGCCGCCCCGTCGCCTCCAGCCGCTCCCCCAGCGACCGGGCCATCTCGGGCGCCATTGTCGCCGAGGCCACGAACACTGCGCCCGGAGGCATCGCCGCCGCGCATCCGCCCTCGCCGAACAGCACGGCCTCGGTCTGTGCCGCGTCAACCACCACTGCGACCACCACCAGGGCGCCCACCGCCGCCTCGGCCGGGCTCGTCGCCCCGCGTCCGCCGCCGGCCACGAACCGCGCGACATTGGCCTCCGTCACGTCGACACCCACCACGTCGAAGCCTGCGCGGCGCAGCGACTCCGCCATGCCGGAGCCCATCGAGCCGAGACCGATCACGGCGGCACGCCGGCCGGAAGGCGAGGTCTGATCCATGCACGAAATCCTCGGACCATGGTTGCGAAGCGACGATCGGCGCGGCGGAGTCGAAAGACTAGGCAAGGCAAGGCCAGAGGCTCTGCCTCTGGACTCCGCTCAAGGCTCGCCTTGAGAATCCACTTGTTCAGGGAAGGGGTTTCCGAGGGCGAGGCGCAGTGCCGGCGTATGGGGTGCCGATGTTCATGGGCCACCTCTTCCGGTGCGCGATGGCCGCAACCCGGCGGGCGGCACCTTCGCGTGCGGGGCTTGTCCGCCCTCTGGCCTCCTCGATATGACTGCGCTGTCACTGACGCAAGCGTGTCAGGCCGGCAATCACACGCATCAGCGTCGCCCCGCCGCGGGACACCGGCGCATGCGCGACAACCAGGGAGTGCCGCTTGGCTGCCACCACGATTCGTCCTGGCTCAGGCTCCACCCGCCCCGGCCGCGCCACGCTGAGCGACGTCGCCCGCCGCGCCGGCGTCAGCGACATCACCGTCTCGCGCGTGGTGCGCGGCCAGGGCGCGATCGCCGACAGCACCCGCGAGCGCGTCCTCTGCGCGATCCAGGCGCTCGGCTACATCCCGAACCGCTCCGCCTCCGCGCTCGCGTCCAGCTCCTCGCCCCTGGTCGGCATCGTGCTGCCCTCGCTCGCCAACGCCGTGATGGCCGAGCTGGTGCAGGGTCTGAACGAGGGCCTCGTCGCCGGCCGCTTCCAGTCCGCCATCGGCATCAGCGACCACGATCCTGCCGTGGAGGAACGCCTGGTCGGCTCCATGCTCGCCTGGCAGCCGGCCGCCCTGGTGCTCGCCGGCCTGGAGCACAGCGAAGGCACTCGCGCCCTGTTGCGCACAGCCGGCATTCCCGTGGTCGAGGTGCTCGACATCGACGGCCGCGGCTTCGACAGCGTGGTTGGCCTTTCCCACCACGCCGCCGGCGCCAGCAGCGCCCGCCACCTGCTCGCGCGCGGCTACCGGCGCTTCGGCTACGTCGGCCACGCCAAGGGCCGCGACCTGCGCGCCGGCAAGCGCCGTGTCGGGTTCGAAGCCACGCTGCATGCCGCCGGCTTCGACTGGCTCGGCAGCGAGGCGACGCCCGGCCCGTCCTCGGCCGGCGCGGGCCGCGCCGCCCTGGCCCGGCTGCTGGGCCGGGTGCCCGGCCTCGACGCCGCCTATTTCTCCAACGACGACATGGCGATCGGCGGCCTGTTTCACTGCCTTGCTGAAGGCATCGCCGTGCCCGCGCGCCTCGCCCTGTTCGGCTTCGACGGCCTGGAGCTGGGACAGGCCGCGCCGCTGCCGCTGTCCACCATCGGCACGCCGCGCACCCGCATCGGCCAGGAAGCCGCCCGCCTGCTGTGCGAGGCCGCCCCGCCCCAGGTCCGCGACGTCGGCTTCGAGCTGCTTGGCGGCGCCACGGCGTGAGGCCGGACGCCGGCAGGCAAGGCTGGACTCCGCCCAGAGCCGCAAAGGCGCTCCTGCTTCTGATCCCTTGCCTAAGAGTCTTATGCCAGCGGCCCTTTGCAGTGACCCGTTTTGCCGGATGTGCCACGCTGAAGATGTCCGCGGTGGCAGAGACGGAAAGCAGTCAATGCACCGGGCTGTTGGCCTAAGAGAAGGCCTCCCAAGGCAAGTCTTCGGCGGAGTCCGGAGGCAGGGCCGCTGGCCTTTCTGGAGCCTGTCCAGA
>CAXSES010000085.1:0-10151 GCA_964236225.1 uncultured Acetobacteraceae bacterium | reverse complement strand
GCCCCCGGGAGCGCCAGGCGACCACTCTGGAGGAATTCTGGCTGGAGGCGCGTAAGTCGTCACTGTCTGGCAACAATGAGAGCAAGCTGCATCATCGAGTCAAATGACCGAAGCTGGTGAAGAACACCTTTGTCGCCACCCTGTCTTCCCGTCGCGGATGGATCGGGGCGCACTGCATGACCGGCGCGGTTTGCGACGCCGGAAGGCCCGGCCCAGTTGCCTTTGCAACAGGGAGGACGTTGCCGCGCGACCCCCTTCTTCGCCGGGTGGACCGGCTGCTCGACCTGGGCGAGCCGCGCTCGCGCCCCACCACAGCCAGCGCCGCCCCTCGGTTGACCCCAGGCCCTTGATCCGCACTGCTGACGCAGAGACATGTCAGCGGCCCCAAGTTCTGGCCTGTAAGCGAAGCAAGGCTGGGCCCTGCCCAGACCCGCCAGGGGCGAGCCGCCCCTGGACCCGGCGCAACTTAAGAAGGCGGTCCAGGGGACCTTCCCCTGGCGGAGTTTGAGGCAGAGCCTCAACCTTGCCTGCTTCGCCGGCCACCTCCTGGGCTGACTAATCGGCAAATGTCCCGGTGCGGATGCAACCGGCGATCCGTTCCGCCAGCATGATCGTCGTCAGGTTGACCGGCACCGAGATCGCCTCGGGAAAGATCGAGGCGTCCACCACACGCAAGCCATCGATGCCCCGGACGCGACCGCTGGCGTCGACGACCGATGCGGGGTTGCCCTGGCCGCCCATCGGCACGGTCGAGGTGCCGTGATAGAAGGTCATCGCCCCCCGGCCGATGGCCTCGTCGATCCGCCCTGGCGTCATCTCCTCGGCGTCCGCGCTCGTCCCGCCGTCCACCATCTGCGCGATCGGCGGCAGCGCCACGATCCGCCTGGCAAGCAGCATCGCTTCGCGCAGCCGCTGGCGATCGTCCTGGTGGGCGAGCAGCCGATAGTCGATCCTGGGCGTCACGCACGGGTCCGTGCCCTTCAGCCGCACCGTTCCGGTGCTGCGCGGCGTGAGCACGCAAGCCCAGACTCGCAGCGCGCGAACCGGCGCGCCGGCCTCGTCGAGGTCGGGTTGAACCGAGACGGAGAGCTGAAGGTCGAGTTCGTCGCCGGACGCCAGCGACGACCGTGTCCACACGATGCCGCTGCCCCCGGACGGTTGATCGGGAACGTCCTGCCTCAGCCTGTACCCGAGGACGCACATCGGCTGATCCTGCAGCCGTTCGCCAACAGGCAGGTCCGCGGTCACGGCGATGCCGAGGCCGCCAAGATGCGCCGCCGGACCGACGCCGGAGCGCAGCAGCACGGCCGGGCTGCCATAGACGCCCGCCGACACGATGACCTCGCCCGCGGGGAACAGTTCGCCGCCCGCCAGCCGCAGGCCTGTCACGCGGCGTCCGTCGAACTCGACCCTGTCAACCAAAGTGTCGGCGCGGATCGTCAGGTTGGCACGCGCCCGCACACCGGCGGTCAGGTAGGCCGTGCCGGTATTCGCGCGCACGCCGTCGACGATGTTCTTCACCTCGCCACCAACCCCGTGCTGCCGGGCGCCATTGAAATCGTCGATCCAGGGCAGTCCGGTGCTCGCCGCCGCCGCCACGAAGGCGCGGACCGGCGGGGTGAGGCTCGCGGGCGTGGGCTGGCGGATCGGCCAGGGACCCGACCGGCCATGCCAGCGCGGGTCGTCGATGTCGCTGTCCTCCAGCCGCTTGTAGGCGGCCAGCGCCTGATCGAACGACCAGTCCGGCAGGCCGTGCGCCCTCCAGCGGGCGAAGTCGGCCGGCCGGGCGCGCCGCGCGATCCCGGCGTTGATTGCCGAGCCGCCGCCCAGCACCCTGCCCGCATGCGCGGCGAGCGCGTGGCCGGTCCGCCCTGGCACGCTCTGGTACCCCCAGGTCCGATGCGGCTCGATCGCGATCGCCGGGCCGGTCAGTTCGGCGGGGTAGCCGTCGGGCGGGTAGGCGGGGCCCGCCTCCAGCAGCAGCACGCGGCGGCCCGCATCCTCGCTCAACCGCGCCGCGAGCACGCAACCGGCGCTCCCGCCGCCGACGATGACCGTGCCCCAGCCGCTCATCGAGGCCACTCCTGAAGATGCAGGCACGACCGGCTGTCTTTCGTGCTCATGGCCGCTGATCTCTCCCGGCAGACGTGCTTGCGAGGCCTCGTTTGTGAGAGCTTATACCAACGGCCAGATGCGTTGACCGTTCAGGCAAGCAAGGCTGGGCTCTGCCCAGACCCGCCAGGGGCGAGCCGCCCCTGGACCGGCATCTCTTAGGTATTGAACTCCGAAAACGAATTTTTGGCGGATTCCTCGCTTCCAGACATTGGGGGCAGAGCCCCTGGCCTTGCCTGCCGAGCCGGTCGTCACATCCGGCCGCTGCTACCGCCTGGGAAACGGAGTCCCGAAGGCCCGGCCTTTGGCGGTTCTTGGCATGGCCCGGCCTTGCTTCCCGGCAGGCCGACGCTCGACGCCTTCAGATGTGCAGCGCCCGCCCCTCGACCGCCAGCGCCGCCTCCTTGACCGCCTCGTTCAGGCTCGGGTGCGCGTGGCAGGTCCGCGCCACGTCCTCGCTGCTCGCCCCGAACTCCATCGCCGTGGCCAGCTCCGCGATGATCGTCCCCGCGTCCGGCCCGATGATGTGCGCCCCCAGGATGCGGTCGGTCCGCTTGTCCGCCAGGATCTTCACGAAGCCGTCCGTCGAGCCCATCGCCCGCGCCCGCCCGTTCGCCGCGAACGGGAACCGCCCCACAGCGTACTCGACCCCGTCCGCGCGCAACTGCTCTTCCGTCCGCCCGATCGAGGCCACCTCCGGCCAGGTATAGACCACTCCCGGAATCACCCCGTAATTCACGTGCCCCGCCTTGCCGGCGAGCATCTCGGCGCACGCCACGCCCTCTTCCTCCGCCTTGTGGGCGAGCAGCAGCCCGCCGCGCACGTCGCCGATCGCGCGCACCCCTGCCACGTTCGTGGCGTAGTGCTCGTCCGTGCTTACGAACCCGCGCTCGTCCAGCGCCACGCCCAGCTCGTCCAGCCCCAGCCCCGCCGTGAGCGGCCGCCGCCCGATCGCCACCAGCACCACGTCGGCGCGGATCTCCTCCGCCTCGCCGCCCGCCGCCGGCTCCACGCTGAGCACCACGCCCTCACCCTCGACCCTTGCCCCCGTCACCTTGGTGGACAGGCGGAACGTGAGCCCCTGCTTGCCGAGCACCCGCTCGAAGGTCTTGCCCACCTCGCCGTCCATCCCCGGCACCAGCCGGTCGAGGTACTCGATCACCGTCACCTTCGCCCCGAGCCTGTGCCACACGCTGCCCAGCTCCAGCCCGATGTAGCCGCCGCCGATCACCACCAGGTGCCCCGGCACCGCGTCCAGCTCCAGCGCCCCCGTGGACGTCACGATCCGCGTCTCGTCCACCTCGACCCCCGCGAGATGCACGCTCTCGCTCCCGGTCGCGACCACCACGTCCCTGGCCACGTACTCCTCGCCCGCGACGCGCACCCGCACGCCCTCCTCGCCCGACGAGACCAGCAGCGCCTCGCCCTTCAGCCACGTCACCTTGTTCTTGCGGAACAGGAACTCCACGCCCTTGACGTTGGCCTCCACCACTGAGGCCTTGCGCTTCTGCATCTGCGCGAGGTCGAGCTTCACCCCCTCCACGTCGATGCCGTGCTCCTTGAAGCCGTGCAGCACCTCGTGGAAGTTCTCGCTCGACTGCAGCAGCGCCTTGGACGGGATGCAGCCGATGTTCAGGCACGTCCCGCCCAGCGTCGCGCGGCGCTCCACGCACGCCACCTTCAGCCCGAGCTGCGCCGCGCGGATCGCGCACACGTAGCCGCCCGGCCCGGCGCCGATGACGATGAGATCGAACGAGTCAGCCATGGCCAGCACCCCTGAGACAAAAAAGGCCAGGGCTCTGCCCTGGACCCGCCAGGGGCAGCGCCCCTGGACCGGCATTCCTGAAGACAGATGGCGTGCGCAGCCACCCGCGCCCAGACGCCGCGCCGATGAAATAAGCGCGGAAACCCGACTCGCGCCGGTCCAGGGGGGCTCCCCCTGGCGGGTCCAGGGCAGAGCCCTGGCCTTGCTTCCTGCCTACAGCCCCAGCAACAGCCGCCGCGGGTCCTCGACGCCCTCCTTGACCCGCACCAGGAAGCTCACCGCCTCCTTCCCGTCCACGATCCTGTGATCGTACGACAGCGCCAGGTACATCATCGGCCGGATCACCACCTGACCCTTCACGGCGATCGGCCGCTCCTGGATCTTGTGCATCCCCAGGATCGCCGACTGCGGCGGGTTGAGGATCGGCGTGCTCATCAGCGAGCCGTACACGCCGCCGTTGGTGATCGAGAACGTCCCCCCCGCCAGCTCGTCCAGCTTGAGGCTGCCGTCGCGCGCCCGCTTGCCGAACCCTGCCACCGCCGCCTCGATCCCGGCGAGGCTCATCGCGTCCGCGTCGCGGATCACCGGCACCACGAGCCCGTTCGCGCCGCCCACCGCGATGCCCATGTGGACGAACTTCTTGTAGACGATCTCCTCGCCGTCGATCTCCGCGTTGACGGCCGGGAACTCCTGCAGCGCCGCCACGCAGGCCCGCACGAAGAACCCCATGAAACCCAGGCGCACGCCGCCATGCCGCTTCTCGAACGCCTCGCGATACTCCGAGCGCAGCGCCATCGCCGCCGACATGTCCACCTCGTTGAAGGTGGTCAGCATCGCCGCGGTGTTCTGCGCCTCCTTCAGCCGGTTTGCGATCGTCTTGCGCAGCCGGGTCATCTTGACCCGCTCCTCGCGCGCGTCCGGCTCGCGCGCCGGCCTCGCAGCCGCCGCGGCGGGCCTCGCCGGCGCCGGCCGCGACAGGAAGTCGATCACGTCGCCCTTGGTGATCCGCCCGTCCCGCCCGGTCCCGTCCACCTGGCCCGCCCCGACCTGGCGCTCGCTCATCATCCGCGCCGCCGACGGCATCGGCTCATGGGCGCCCGACCCGCCATCCTGCGCCTGCGCACCCATGGCGCTGTTCGCGGCCACGTCGGACGGCGGGGTCGCCGGCCGCGACACCGGCCCGCCAGGGCGCGGCGGCGGATTCACCCCGCCACCCGGATTGGCCGCCTCGCGCTGCGCCGGCTGCGGCGCCTGCGACGGCTGCCCTGGCGGCGCCGTCTGCCGTGTCGCCGGCGCTCCCGCCTCCGCCACCGGCTTGGCCGGCGCCCCGCCCGACGCCGGCGTGTTCGCCGCCGGCTTCGCGGCCGCCCCGGCGCCCTGCTCGACCAGCCCCAGGATCGCGCCGACCTCGACCTCGTCGCCCTCCGCCGCCACCTGCTCGCCCATCGTCCCGGCGACCGGCGAGGGAACCTCCACCGTGACCTTGTCGGTCTCCAGCTCCACCAGAGGCTCGTCCGCGGACACCGCCTCGCCGACCTTCTTCAGCCACCGCGCGATGGTCGCGCTGGTCACGCTCTCGCCCAGCGTGGGCACCTTGATCTCGGAAGCCATTCTTCGTCCTCGGTTCCCGCCACCTGCCAATGCGGCGGCATCTCTGTCCAGGCAGCGGCTGCGCCGGGCTCGGCGCGAACCTAGCCGCCGCGCCGATCCCTAGGAAGCCTGCACCGCTGCCAAAAAAAGCCGGGCCATGCCGGACCCGCCAAAGGCCGCGACCCCCGGAAACCATCCCCGCTGGAGGCGTGCCCGCCCGGAGCACGATTCAGGCCGCCAGCCTCACCCGGGAATGAAGCCCCCGGGCCTCACTCCGCTCCGAGCGCCTCGCGCACCAGCCTCGCCTGCTGGTCCGCGTGCACCTTCGCCGAGCCGGTCGCCGGGCTGGCCGCCGCCTCGCGCCCCACGTAGACCGGACGCGACGCCTTGCCGCCGATCTCCCCCAGCACCGCCTCGATCCTGCGGTCCACGAACCGCCAGGCCCCCATGTTCTCCGGCTCCTCCTGGCACCACACCACGTCCGCGTTGCGATACGGCGCCAGCAGCCGCGGCAGCGTCGCCGCCGGGAACGGGTAGATCTGCTCCAGCCGGATCACCGCCACGTCGTCGATGCCCCGCTCGCGCCGCTCCGCGACCAGGTCGTAGTACACCTTGCCCGAGCACATCACGACGCGGCGCACCGCGTCCGGCGCGCGGATCGCCTCGACCTCGCCGATCACGCCGCGGAACGCGCTCGCGTCGCTGAACTCGGACAGCGCGGACACCGCAGCCTTGTGCCGCAGCAGGCTCTTCGGCGTCATGATCACCAGCGGCTTGCGGAAGTTGCGCTTCATCTGCCGCCGCAGCGCGTGGAAGTAGTTCGCAGGCGTGGTGATGTTGCACACGCTCATGTTGCGCTCCGCGCAGAGCTGGAGGAACCGCTCCAGCCGGGCCGAGGAGTGCTCCGGCCCCTGCCCCTCGTGCCCATGCGGCAGCAGCAGCGTCAGCGCCGACATGCGCAGCCACTTGGTCTCGCCCGACGCCAGGAACTGGTCGATGATCACCTGCGCCCCGTTGGCGAAGTCGCCGAACTGCGCCTCCCACAGCACCAGCGTCTGCGGGTCCGCCAGAGTGTAGCCGTACTCGAAGCCCAGCACCCCCGCCTCGCTGAGCAGCGAGTTGTAGATCTCGATCCTCGCCTGCGGCCGACCATCCGCAAGCGTCCCGCTCACGCCCTCCGCCGCCCCGGCATCCGGCCCGGGCGCCTGCACCGCTGCGACGTTGTTCAGCGGCACGTACTCGTTCTGGTTGGACTGGTCGATCAGCACCGCATGGCGCTGCGAGAACGTGCCGCGCTGGCAGTCCTCCCCGGACAGCCGCACCCTGTGCCCTTCCACCAGCAGCGAGCCGAACGCCAGCGCCTCGCCGGTCGCCCAGTCGATCCCCCCGCCGCCCTCGATCGCCGCGCGCTTCGCCTCGAGCTGGCGCGCGATCTTCGGGTTCACGTCGAACCCCTCGGGAACCGACGAGATCGCCGCCCCCACGCGCCGTAGCACCTCAAGCGGCACCGAGGTATCCTCCTCCGCGCGCTCCTCCGCCTCGCTCGCCTGCTTCAGCCCCGACCAGGCGCCCTCCAGCCAGTCCGCCTTGTTCGGCCGGTACGACTTCGACGCCTCGAACGCCTCCTCCAGAGTCGCAGCGAAGCCGTCCCACACGCCCTGCGCCTCCGCCTCCCCGATCACCCCGCGCTCCACCAGCGAGCGCGCGTACAGCGTCCGGGTCGTCGGCCTCTGCCTGATCGCGCGATACATCAGCGGCTGCGTGAAGGCCGGCTCGTCGGTCTCGTTGTGCCCGTGCCGCCGGTAGCACACGATGTCGAGCACCACGTCGGCGCCGAACTCCATGCGGTACTCCGCCGCCAGGCGCGACGCATACAGCACCGCCTCCGGCTGGTCGCCGTTCACGTGCAGGATCGGGCACTGGATCGATTTTGCGATGTCCGTGCAGTACAGCCCGGAATAGGCGTGCGCCGGCGTCGTCGTGAAGCCGATCTGGTTGTTCACGATCAGGTGGATCGTGCCGCCGGTGCGGTAGCCGATGAGCTGGCTCATCGCCAGCGTCTCGTACACCAGCCCCTGCCCCGCGAACGCCGCGTCGCCGTGCATCATCACGCCCATCACGGAGCGCCGCTGCCGCGTGTCGCCCTTCGCGTCCTGGCGCGCCCGCACCTTGCCCACCACGACGGGGTCCACCGCCTCCAGGTGCGACGGGTTCGGCTGCAGCGACACGTGCACCATGTGCCCGGCAGACTCGATGTCGGTGGACGTCCCCAGATGGTACTTCACGTCGCCGGAGCCCTGCACGTCGTCAGGCTTGGAGCTGGCGCCCGCGAACTCGCTGAACACCGCAGCGAACGGCTTGCGCACCACGTTGACCAGCGTGTTCAGCCGCCCGCGATGCGGCATCCCGATCACCACCTCGACCACGCCGCGCGCCGCCGCCGTCTCGATCAGCGCGTGCAGCGCCGGGATCGTCACCTCGCCGCCCTCCAGCCCGAACCGCTTCGTGCCCACGTACTTCTTCTGGCAGAACGCCTCGAAGCCCTCCGCCTCCGTGAGCTGGCGGAGCAGCGCCGCCTGGTCCGCCGGCCCGACGCTGTCCGCCCAGGGCGCGCCCTCGATGCGGCGCTGTATCCAGGCCTTCTGGCCGGGGTCCTGGATGTGCATGAACTCCACGCCGATCGGCCCGCAATAGCAGGCGCGCACCACGTCGATGATCTCGCGCACGCTCGCCGTCTCGCGCCCGAGCACGTTGTCGATGAACACCGCGCGGTCCAGGTCCGCCTCTGCGAACCCGTACGACGCGGGGTCCAGCTCGGGGTGCGACTTGGGCACCTGCAACCCGAGCGGGTCGAGCCGCGCCTCCAGGTGCCCGCGCACCCGGTACGCCCGGATCAGCATCAGCGCGCGCAGGCTGTCCAGCGCGGCCGCGCGGATTGCCGCCTCCCCTGCGGACGCTCCCGCTGGCGCCGTGTCCCGCCCCGCCGCCTGCGGCCGCGCGGCGCCAGCCTGCGCCCCGCCGTCCCGCCTCGCCTGGCCCGGCACGGCCTCCTCGGAGAACCCCGGCGCCCGCGGTGCCCACGAGGCCCCGGTCGCGTCCATCATCACCGCGCGGGTCTCGTCGTCCATGGCCGCGAACAGCTCGGCGAAGCTTGCATCCACCGTGCCGGGATCGCCCACCCAGCGCGCGTACATCTCTGCGATGAACGCGGCGTTCGCGCCCGTGACGGCAGTGGCCAGAACATCGACGCCAGGCATGGAGAAGTCCTCTCGGGTGGTGTGGGGACGGCATTCGCCCCTCGTGTCGGAACCTACGCCGGTCCCGGACGGCGTTCGCCAGGGCAGCGCCGTTGTCAGGGTTGACCGCAGCGCATGACCGGGCTGCCGTCCGCGACGGCCTGTGCGCCTCGCTTGCAAGCGCCATACCAGCAGCGCCGGACCGCTATACCGCCCCGAGCACGTCCCGCCGGGGGCCGTGTCTTGACTTGAAATCTGGAAAGCAAGGCTAGGGCTCTGCCCCCATGCCTGGAAGCAGGACCTCGCCAAAGGCTCGCCTCTGGAGTCCACGACTTGAGTCAGGAAGGTCCAGGGGCGGCTCGCCCGTGGCGGGGCGCGCTTCCAGGCACGGAGCAGAGCTTTGGCCCTTCGAGCTGGGACACGGCCCCGCCGCGATCGCGGTTGCTCCGGCGCCCCGTCCCCGGGATGCTGCACGCCCGGGCGCCTCGCCCGGAGCAACCGGGCGGCGCCCCATGGACTACCTCGCGGCGATGCGCTCCTTCGTTCGTGCCGTCGACCTGGGCAGCCTCTCGCGGGCCGCCCAGGAGAGCGGCGCCAAGGTCTCCACCGTCTCGCGCCACATCTCGGCGCTGGAGGCCGACGTGGGTGCGGCCCTACTCAACCGCTCCACGCACCGCCTGCGCCCGACCGAGATCGGCGCCGTCTTCCACGCCCACGCCCTGCGCATCGTCGCCGATATCGACGCCCTGCGCGGGCTTGCCGCCTCGCTGAACGACGCGCCGCAGGGGCTGCTCCGCGTCAGCCTGCCCGCCGCCTTCGGCCGCCGGCACGTGGTGCCCCACCTCGCCGCCTTCCTCGACGCCCACCCCGCGATCCGCATCGACGCCACCCTGACCGACACCCACGTCGACCTGATCGAGGCCGGCGCCGACGTCGCCATCCGCATCGGCACGCTGCCCGATTCCGGTCTGGTCGCCCGCAGGCTCGCGCCGCACCGCCGCATCGCCTGCGCCAGCCCGGACTGCGCCGCGCGCGGCGGCCCGATCGCACAACCCGCCGACCTCGCCCGCCACGAGGCCCTGGTGTTCTCGCTCCAGCCCACCGCGTCCTGGCACTTCCGCCACGCCACCGGCGAGCGCCGGAGCGTGGACGTGTGCGGCCGGCTGCGCGCCAACGACTCCGAGGCGCTGCTGACCTGCGCCCTCGCCGGGCAGGGCGTGGCGCTGCTCCCGACCTGGCTGGCGCACGCGGACCTGGCGCGCGGCGCGCTGCTGTCCCTCCTGCCCGGCTGGGAGGGCAGCTTCGAGCAGGACTTCGACAAGGCAATCTGGGCCGTCTACCCGCCCAAGAAGATCGTCTCCCCCAAGGTCCGCGCCTTCATCGACTTCTTCGAGACGCGCTTCCGCGGGCCGGCCTGCTGGGACGCCGCGCCCTGATCCTGCCAAAGC
>CAXSES010000084.1:8627-10363 GCA_964236225.1 uncultured Acetobacteraceae bacterium | reverse complement strand
GGCCCTCGCCCTCTCGCTCCTGCTCTACGTCGTGCTCGACGGGTTCGACCTCGGCATCGGCATGCTGTTCGCCATCGCGCCGGACGAGGCCGCCCGGCGGCACATGATGCAGTCGATCTCGCCGGTGTGGGACGGCAACGAGACCTGGCTGGTCGTCGCGGCGGCCACGCTGTTCGGGGCGTTCCCGCTGGTCTACTCGGTGCTGCTGTCGGCGTTCTACCTGCCGCTGATCGTCATGCTGCTGGCCCTCATCCTGCGCGGCGTCGCCTTCGAGTTCCGCACCCGCGCGGTCGGCCTGAGGCGGGTGTGGGATGTCGGGTTCTCCGGCGGCTCGTTCGTCGCCGCGTTCATGCAGGGCGCGACCGTGGGCGCGCTGGTGCAGGAGCTGCCGATGCAGGGCGTGCGCTACGTCGGCGGGGCGTTCGGCTGGCTCAGCCCGTTCGCCCTGCTGTGCGGCCTGGGGCTGTGCCTGGGCTACGCGCTGCTCGGCGCCGGCTGGCTGACCTACAAGACGGAGACGGACACGCGCGAGTTGGGCTACCGGACCATGCCGTGGCTGCTGGGGGGCGTGCTGCTGTTCCTGGCGGCGGCCACGGCGTATGCGCTCGCCATGCAGCTCCGGGTGCTGCATCGCTGGGTCGAGATGCCGGCCATGCTGGCGCTGCCGCTGCTCGGCCTGCTGGCCTGCTGCGGCATGGTGGCGGCGATCCGGCGCAGGATCGACTGGCTGCCGCTGCTGATGACGGCGGCGATCTTCGTGGCGGCGTTCGCGACGCTGGCGGCGTCCTTCCTGCCCTACATGGTGCCGTTCAGCATCACCCTCGACCAGGCCGCCTCGCCGCACAGCAGCCTGTCGTTCATGTTCTGGGGCGCGGGGATCGTCGTGCTGCCGCTCACGGTGATCTACACGCTCGCCGTCTACTGGATCTTCAAGGGCAAGGTCCAGCTTGCCGACTATGACTGACCCTCACAGGAGAGCTGGCATGCGAATCGGACTTTTCATTCCGTGCTACGTCGATGCCTTCGAGCCCGACGTCGGCATCGCCACGCTCGAGCTGCTTGAGCGGTTCGGTCTCGAGGTGGACTACCCTTACGACCAGACCTGCTGCGGCCAGACGATGACCAACACCGGCTGCCACGAGGAGGCTGCGGCGACGGAGGCGCTGTTCGTCAGGAACTTCGCGCCCTACGACTACGTGGTCGGCCCGTCCGGGTCCTGCGTGCACCAGGTCCGCTACAACCTCGATTCCATCGAGCAGACCGACGAGGTGAGGCAGGTCCGTGCCAAGACGTTCGAGCTGGTGGAGTTCCTGCACGACATCCTGAAGGTCGATGCGTTCCCCTGGGCCGAGTTCCCGCACAAGGTGGCGCTGCACAACAACTGCAACACGCTCCGTGGCCTCAACATCGCCAGCATGTCGGAGCTGCGGCAGGATTACTTCTCCAAGCCGCTCGACCTGCTCAGGAAGGTCCGCGGCATCGAGTTCGTCGAGCTGGCGCGCCCCGACGAGTGCTGCGGCTTCGGCGGCACGTTCTCCGTCTTCGAGGAGGGGGTGTCGGCCAAGATGGGGCACGACAAGGTCCGCGACCAGATGCAGAGCGGCGCGGAGTACGTCACCTCGTCCGACAGCTCGTGCCTGATGCACCAGCAGGGCTGCGCCGAGCGCGCGGGGGTCGCGGTCAAGCACATCCACATCGCCAAGATCCTGAACGGGGCACGCGCATGACCAGCGGGG
>CAXSES010000084.1:0-8527 GCA_964236225.1 uncultured Acetobacteraceae bacterium | reverse complement strand
GCATGACCAGCGGGGACGTGAGCGAGGCCGCGCCGATGCTGAACGCAGAGCTGCGCAATCCGGGGCCGGTCGAGGGCGCCACCCGCAACGGCCGCCGCCTCGACCACGCGGAGGGCACGTCCCAGCCGATGTCGTCCGGCCAGTCCGAGCCCGAGCCGCGCGGGGCAAAAATCCACGGCAACCGCCCCGTGGACCAGGGCGAGGCGGCCAACCGCTTCATGGCCGCGACCGAGCACGAGAAGATGCACGACGAGCGCCTGTGGGACATGCGCCAGAAGCGCGACCGGGAGATGCACGGCGTTCCCGAATGGGAGGAGCTGCGCGGCCTGGCGTCCGCCATCAAGGAGCACGCGCTCACCCGCCTCGACGAGTACCTCGAGCAGTTCGAGGCGAACGCGCGCGCCAACGGCATCCACGTGCACTGGGCGAAGGACGCGGCCGAGCACAACGCGACCGTGCTCGCCATCCTGCGCGACCATGGCGCGAAGCGGCTGATCAAGAGCAAGTCCATGCTGACGGAGGAGTGCAACTTCCGCGAGTTCATGGCGGAGCACGACGTCGAGGTGATCGAGACCGACCTCGGCGAGCGCATCCAGC
The DNA here is from genome assembly GCA_964236225.1 of uncultured Acetobacteraceae bacterium. Classification (GTDB taxonomy): domain Bacteria; phylum Pseudomonadota; class Alphaproteobacteria; order Acetobacterales; family Acetobacteraceae; genus CAXSEF01. The sequence continues at coordinate 7,930 of CAXSES010000084.1, read as the reverse complement.
AGCTCGACGGCGAGGCGCCCAGCCACGTCGTGGTGCCTGCGGTGCACAAGCTGCGCTCCGACGTGGCCCGGGTGTTCGCCGAGAAGCTCGGGTCGGACCCGGACTCGCGCGACGTGCACTACCTGGGCGAGCGGCAGCGCGAGGCGACCCGGCCGCTGATCCTGTCGGCAGACGCGGGCATGACCGGCGCCAACTTCGCCGTGGCGGAGACAGGCACCTTCGTCGTGTGCACCAACGAGGGCAACGCCGACCTCTCGGCCAACACCCCGCCGCTGCACATCGCCTCCATCGGCATCGAGAAGGTCATCCCGCGCCTCGACCACCTCGCGGTGTTCGTCCGGCTGCTGTCGCGATCGGCGCTCGGCTCGCCGATGACGCAGTACACCTCGCATTTCCGCGGCCCGCGCCGGGGCGGCGAGATGCACGTGGTGCTGGTGGACAACGGCCGCTCCGAGCGGCTGGGGATGGAGAAGTTCTGGACCTCGCTGAAGTGCATACGCTGCGGCGCGTGCATGAACACCTGCCCGGTGTTCCGGCGCTCGGGCGGGCTGAGCTACGGCGCCACCTACGCCGGGCCGATCGGCGTCATCATCGACCCGACGTTCAACGCCCGGAAGTACAGCAAGCTGCCCTTCTCCTCGACGCTCAACGGCAGCTGCACCAACGTCTGCCCGGTCAAGATCAACATCCACGAGCAGATCGCCGACTGGCGGACGGTGATCTCGCAGACCCACGAGCTGCCGCTGCTGAAGAAGGCCATGATGAAGGCGGCCGGGGCGCTGCTGTCCAGCCCGGCGCTGTACCGGGCGGCGCTGCCGCTGGCCGACAGCGCGCTGCGCCACCTGCCGCGCTTCGTGGTCTACAACCGCCTCAACACCTGGGGCCGCGGGCGCGAAATGCCGCCAGCCCCGAAGCAGACCTTCCACCAGTGGCATCGCGCGAATCGAGGCCAAGGCGCTGGCCAGGACGCGGGCCAGGGCGCGGGTCAAGGCGGGGGAGCCAGGCAGTGAGCAGCCGCGACGCCATTCTCGCCTCCGTCCGGGCGCATCTGCCAAGGCTGGAGCGCATCGAGCCGTCGGTGCCGATGTTCGACGAACGCACCCCGGCCGACCTGCTGGCGGCCTTCGTCCCCATGCTGGAGCAGATGGGCGGCGAGCTTCTCAAGCCCGACGGGGAGGACGCGCTGGCTCCTGTCCGGGCCAGGCTCGGGGACGCCAGGGTCGTCTGCTCCCGGGTCCCGGAGATCGACGGCAACAGGCCGCTTGGTCCCGACGCGAAACCGACGGACCTGGCCGACGTGGATTACGCCGTCGTGCGGGCGGCCTTCGCGGTGGCAGAGACCGGCTCTGTCTGCCTGACGGAGGCCGAGCTGGGCGTGAACACTCTGGGCTATCTGCCGCAGCACCTGATCGTCCTGCTCGATCCCGCGGACATCGTTCCCAACATCCACCACGCCTACCGCCGCCCGGAATTCAGGCAGGCCCGCTACGCCGTGTTCCAGACCGGTCCCTCGGCCACCGCGGACATCGAGGGCGTGCTGATCCATGGCGCGCAGGGCGTGCGCTCCCTCTCCGTGCTGCCGTTGGCGCGGCGCTCGCCTTGATGCGCTAGCGGCAGGACCCTGACTTGCCCGACCAGGGCCGGGGCCCGGCGGTTCCGGACACCGGCACGGCCACGGCCCTGGCAGGGGCGGACCTCGTCCTGACCGTCGCTCGCGCCCTGCATGCGAACGGCCAGGAAACGGCCGAGACGATCTCGGCCGCCTCCCGTCTCGGCCGGACCCTGGGCCTGTCGGCGGCCCTGTCGCCACGATGGGGAGAGCTGCTTCTGCAGACGCGGACGCCGGACGGGCACGCCCGGACAAGCATGCTGGAGGCGGTGCCCGCCGGCGTGAGCATGAACCGGGTCTCGGCGGTCATGCGGTGCACCGAGGCCCTGTGCGCGAACCGCCTTCCCCTGGCCGACGCCGGGGCGTCCATCGCCGCCGCCGCCGCCACGCCGATCGCGGCGCTCCCCCTGTTCGTCCTGGCCTGCGTCACGGGCGCCAGCGCGCTGGCGCTGATCTTCGGCGTCACCCACGTCCAGGCCGTCGCCCTGGTCGGCCTGAGCGCCGGCGCCGGGGCGGTCCTGCGCCGCTTCCTGATGGGCATGGGCGCCGGGTTGGTCCCGCAGGCCTTTGCCGCGGCCCTGCTGGCCGGCGTCATCGGGGCGTTCGCCGTTCGCTGGGGCCTCAGCTCGACGCTGCGGCTGGTGGCGGTATGTCCCTGCATGATCCTCGTCCCAGGGCCGCACATCCTCAACGGCGCCATGGACGTCGTCGCGCTGCGCATCCCGCTCGGGGTGTCGCGACTGGTGTTCGCGGGCCTGGTGCTGCTGGCGATCTGCGCCGGGCTGCTGATCGGGCTCTCGCTTGGCGGCACGACGCTTCCTGCGTCCGAGCCGAGCCGGGACGTGTCCCTGTGGCTCGACACCGTCGCCGCGGGGGTGGCGGCCGCATCGTACGGCGTCTACTTCTCGATGCCGCCGCGCATGCTGGTCTGGCCCGTCCTGGTCGGCATGGCGGCCCATGCCACCCGCTGGTGGGCCATGTCGGCGCTTGATGTCGGCGTGGCGTCCGGAGCCGGGATCGCCTGCCTTCTGGCCGGCACCGCGCTGGCGCCCGTCGTCAGGCGGCTGCATCTTCCGTTCGCGGCCGTCGGCTTCGCGTCCGTGGTGTCGCTGATGCCCGGCCTGTTCGTCTTCCGCATGGCCAGCGCCCTCGTGCAGCAGCAGGCTTCGTTGGGGAGTTCGGCCCTGATCGCGGATGCCCTGTTCAATGCCACGACGGCGATGCTGGTCGTGATGGCGATGACGCTTGGCCTGATCGTGCCGAACAGCCTCTACGTTCGGCGTGTCGCGCCAAGGCGGCCGGTGCAGGAGCGGAGCGCGGGCATGACGCCCTAGATTCGCGCCAAGGCCCCGCGCCTTCGATCCCGGGCAGGCCATGTCCCGGCCCGCGACGGCCGCAGGGCGCAGGATTGCACCTCGCGCCATTCGCGGCATCCTGCTTCCATGGCGATGCTGATGCCAACAGCCCTTTGGAATGACAGGTGGAGCAGGCAAGGTTGAGGCTCTGCCTCAAACTCCGCCAGGGGCGAGCCGCCCCTGGACCGGCCCTGCTTAAGTGAAGCCGGTCCAGGGGGGCTCCCCCTGGCGGGTCCCCGCTTTCAAGCATGGGGCAGAGCCCTGGCCTTGCTTGCTGACAGGCCAGAACATAGGACCGCCGGTATGACCTGCGGGTCCACGAGCGCGATGCGGCCCGCCGGGTCGGGACGTCGAACGGACGGTGCCATGGGGAGCAGGGATGCGTTCACGCGCGGGTTGAGCAAGGCCCGCCCGTGGTGGCCGGCGGAGGCGATCGACGCCGTCAGGCTCGGGCTCAGCGCGATCTGCGCCCTCTACCTCGCCATGGCCTTCCAGCTGCAGAAGCCGGAATGGGCGGGGTGGACGGTGCTCTCCGTGTCCCTGGCGACACGCGCCAGCTCGCTCCAGAAAAGCCTCTGGCGCGCGGTGGGCAGCGTGTGCGGCGGCGCGGTCGCCATCGTCCTGGTCGCCCGCTTCGCCCAGTCGATGGTGGCGTTCGACGCGGCGCTCGCGCTGTGGCTCGCCCTCGCCGCGGCGATGGCCAGCGTGGAGCGCGGGCAGCGGTCGTACGGCTGGGCCCTGCTCGGGTTCACCGTGCCCATCATCACGCTCGGCAACGTGGACCAGCCCGGCCTGGTGTTCGAGACCGCGGTCGACCGCTGCTCGACGCTGCTGCTGGGCATCGCCTGCGCGCACGCCTCCTCGGTCCTGGTCGCGCGCGGCGTGCGCACCGTCGGCGGTGGCCTCGCCGGGAGCATCGACGCCGCCGCCGACGCCTGCGCCGTGTGGCTGCAGGCCGTCGCCGACCATGCGGACCCGGGCGAGCCACCCATCGGGCAGGTGCTCGCCCTGGACACGGCGGTGGCGGACACGTTCACCGAGCAGTCGTCGCTGCGCACGGGAGGGCGCGCCATCTCCGACGCGCCGGCCCGCCTGCTCCACGTGCTGGCGGGCGGCCTGCTGCGGCTGCGGCTGGACGCGCGCGACGCCGGCAATGCCGCCGCGCTGATCGGCGGCCGGTTCGGCGCGGCCGCAACGCAACTGGGGCGGGTGCGGCTGGCCGGCCGGCTGCTGCGCGAAGGCCGGCGCATCGGCGTGCGTCATGCGCCGGCCCGGCCGCTCGCCATCGACCGGGACTGGCGGCAGGCGGCCAACAACGGCGTGCGCACGGCCGTGGCCGTCAGCCTGGTGAACGCGTTCTGGTACTTCTCCGAATGGCCGTCCGGCGCGGATGCCGCCACCTGGGCGGCGCTTCTCTCCGTGCTGTTCGCCGCGCGCGCGGACGCGGCGGATGCCGCGCGGAACTTCATGATCGGCGGCGCCTTGGCAGCCGTGGTGGGCACGGCGGTCCACTACACGGCGCTGACGGTGAGCGGGAACTTCATGGTGCTGGCGGCCGTGCTCCTGCCGGTCTGCATGCTCGCGGCCCTGGCGCGCTCGGACAGGCGGGCCGCGTTCGGCGCCGGCTACGCCATGGTGGTCCTGACCATCATCGGCCCCGACAACGTCATGCAGTACCGGCTCGATGCGACGCTCAACGGCGTCGTGGCGGACCTTCTCGGCATAGGCGTCGCGGTGATCGCCTTCACCGCCCTGCCGCCGCCGGCCACGCCCCAGCTGCGCCGGCGACGCGCCAGGCGCCGCATGGCGGGGGACGTGGCCGCCGCCGCCTGCCGGCCCGCGATCCTGTTGCCGCCGGTGGACCGGTGGCTGGCGCGGATGTCGGACCGCCTCGTCCAGCTTGCCCCGGAAGGCCCGGCCACGGCACGGCACGGCCAGGTCGTGCTGCTCGCCGGGCTGCTGCTCCTGGCGCTGCGCCGCGACGACGACCGGCTCGGCCGCGAGGTCGGCGCCTTCGTGACGGCAGGGCGCGGCGCGGCGCTCGGCCGGCTGGCGCTGCGGCCGGGGCTGGCGCCGCGGCAGCGGGACCGGATCGCCGCGCTGGGCGCCCTGCTGCGGACGGCCGAGCTTGCGGACTGGCCGGCGTCCGTGGCCTGACGCCGGGATGCTGCCGCTTCGCGAGATCGACCTGCTGGGAATTCTTGTCACGCCCGCCGTGCTGTGCTTCCCGGTGGCGTTGCTGGCCTCGCTCGTGCTGCGCCGTGTGCTGGACAGGACCGCCATCAACCGTTTCGTCTGGAACAGGGCGTTGTTCGATTTCAGCATGCTGGTCGCGATCACCTCCCTGCTGATCCTGTCCCTGCGCTTCGCGGGCGGCTGAGCGGATGGCGGCGCGGTCCTGGCAGCCTCCTGCGGTGTTCAACTTCATGGCGAGCCTCGTGGCGCTCGCCGCCGCGGTCGGGCTCGCCTGGGCGGCATGGGCGTACTACGCCCATGCGCCCTGGACCCGGGATGGCCGCGTGCGCGTGTACACGGTCCAGGTCGCGCCCGAGGTGTCGGGGACGGTCGTCGCCCTTCCCGTGCAGGAGGCGCAGTACGTGCGCAAGGGCGACCTGCTGTTCCAGATCGACACCGCAACCTTCGAGAACGACGTGAAGCAGGCCGCGGCGCAGCTCGCCCAGGCGAAGGCGCAGGCCAGCTACAAGGGCGCGCAGGCCCAGCGCCGCAACGAGCTGTCCGACCTCGCCGTCTCCGCCGAGCAGCGCGAGGACGCCAACGGGGTCGCGATCGCCGCCAACGACGCCGTGCTGGCGGCGACGGGCGCGCTCGACCAGGCAAGCCTCAACCTCGCGCGCACCACGCTCCGCTCGCCCGTGAACGGCTGGGTGACGGACCTGCTGCTCCAGCGGGGCGGCTTCGCCAGCACGGGGCGGCCGGCGATGACTGTGGTGGACGCGGACAGCTTCTGGGTCACCGGCTACTTCGAGGAGACCCAGTTGTCACGGATCGGGGTGGGGAACGAGGCCCGCATGACGTTGATGGCCTACCCGGGGCAGCCCCTGACCGGGCACGTGGTCGGGCTGGGCCGTGGGATCAGCGTCGCGGACGCGGCGCCCGGCGTTCAGGGGTTGCCGTCCGTGAACCCCGTCTTCACCTGGGTCCGTCTCGCGCAGCGCATCCCCGTCCGCATAGAGCTCGACGACATCCCCTGTTCCGTGGTCCTCGCCTCCGGCATGACCGTGACGGTGTCGATCCTGGACAAGCCGGGACGCCAGGCTGGATCGGAACGGGGCGCCTTGCGGAACAGGGGGCCAGATGCTGACCTGTCAGGAAGCAAGGCCGGGCTCTGCCCGGACCCGCCAGGGGGAAGCCCCCCTGGACCGGCTTCACTTAGGTAAGGCGGGTCCAGGAGCAGCTCGGCCCTGGCGGAGTTGAGGCCCATGCCTGGAGGCGGGGCCTCGATCTTGCTTGCCGGTCACCTCGAAGGGCCGTTGGTGTAAGGTCGCGCCACGGTGGGCCAAGGATTGCCGCGACCCGGGGAGACCTCGATGCCCAGGCTGTTCCACGACCCCGCCTCCCCGGCCTGCGCCGGCACCGGCTGCGGCTGCCGCGGGAGCCTCGCCGCCTGCGCCGGCCCGCCCGAGGACGTGGCCGCGCGCGTCGTCGAGGCCGCGGTGGCCCGCGCCGTGCTCGGCCGCGGCGCCGCGCGCCGGCGCCTGCTGGCCGGCGTGGGCTCCACCGCAGTGATGGCCGCGCTGTCGCAGGCGTTCCCTCTGGCCGCCGCGACCGAGGCCTTCGCGCAGGCCCCCGGCGCGCCCGAGAAGAAGAGCCTGCGCATCGGCTTCATCCCGATCACCTGCGCGACCCCGCTCATCATGGCCGGCCCGATGGGCCACTACGCGCGCCAGGGCCTCGACGTCGAGCTGGTCAAGACCGCCGGCTGGGCGATCATCCGCGACAAGGCGATGGCCGGCGAGTACGACGCCGCCCACATGCTGGCGCCGATGCCGCTGGCGATCTCCCTGGGCGTCGGCTCCGCCCCCGTGCCCTGGAAGGTGCCCGCGATCGAGAACGTCAACGGCCAGGCGATCGTGCTCGCGATGAAGCACAAGGACCGCCGCGACCCCGCCACCTGGCATGGCATGAAGCTCGGCGTCGCCTTCGACTTCTCGATCCACAACTACCTGCTGCGCTACTACCTCGCAGAGGCCGGGATCGACCCGGACAGGGACGTGCAGATCCGCGTGCTGCCGCCGGCCGAGATGGTCGCCAACCTGCGCGCGGACAACCTCGACGGCTTCCTCGGCCCCGACCCGATCAACCAGCGCGCCGTCTACGACGGCGTCGGCTTCATCCACCTCCTCTCGCGCGAGATCTGGGACGGCCACCCGTGCTGCGCCTTCGCCGTGTCGCGCGGCTTCGCGGAGCAGGCGCCCAACACCACCCACGCGATGCTGCGCGCCTTGGTCGAGGCAGCCGGCGACGCCTCGAAGCCGGAGAACCGCAAGGCCATCGCCGACACGATCGCGGTGCCCAACTACCTCAACCAGCCGCCCGTGGTCGTCGAGCAGGTCCTGACCGGCACCTATGCCGACGGCCTCGGCGGGGTGAGGCACGTCCCCGACCGCGTGAGCTTCGCGCCGATGCCGTGGGACAGCTTCGCCATCTGGATCATGACGCAGATGAAACGGTGGGGCCAGGTGCACGGCGACCTCGACTACGCTGCGGTCGCCCGCCAGGTCTACCTCGCCACCGACGCGGAGCGCGCGATCCGCGACGCGGGCCTGGCGCCGCCGGCGGCCTCGGGGCGCACGATCGTGGTGATGGGCAAGCCGTTCGACCCCGCCACGCCCGAGGCCTACCTCGCCTCGTTCCCGATCCGACGGGGATGATGGAAGGAAGCAAGGCCAGGGGCTCTGCCCCTGGACCCCGCCAGGGGGAAGCCCCCCTGGACCGGCTTGACTTA
>CAXSES010000083.1:8636-10439 GCA_964236225.1 uncultured Acetobacteraceae bacterium | reverse complement strand
GACGGCCCTCTTGGGCCGTTGGAAGGGCAGGCGGAGGGAGAGCCCAGCCTTGCTTCGCTTACAGGTCGATGTCAGGAGCCGCTGGCGTCGGCGTCACAATCAACTGGAGGACTGCACCGCGGCTGCCAGGGCAGTGGACTTCGCTGCAGGGTGGGCAGGATTGCGAAAGCGCAGCTCGCCATCCAGAGCGGCGTCCGGGTGGCCGATCCCGAACAGCTCAAGGCGAGAGCTGCACGTGACGGCGACAACCGGCCGGGCCTCGCGGTTGGTCAGGAACTGCCTGGCCTCACCTTCGAGGTCGAGGCGGTCCCGCAGCAGGCGCCACTCGTTCCGGTCGGTATCCTCGATGAACATCGCCAGGATGCCGGGACGCGTGCCGGACAGCCGGGCAGGAGCGACCGCCGACATGCGACGCCGCAGGGCCACGGCAATCTCGTTCTCGCGGCCTGCCCGCGCGGCCATCACGAACACTGCGTTGCCTGCCGATGTCACCGAAAGGTGAGCCTCCGGGCCGAATTCCTGGCGCAGATGCGAGGCCAGGCCGCGTTCCTCGGCCTGCGCCGCGGCAAGCAGGAGGGGGTCGAGGCGCAGCACCGCGGCCTCATCCTGGTCGGCCCTGCGGTGCTCGGACAGCAACGTGCTGATGCGCTGGTGGAGGGAGGCGAGGCTGGCGTCGTTGATGCTCGGGTCAGCCTTGAGGCCCTGCGGCAGGGTCATCTTAAGGAGGTAACGGCCAGGATGAGCGGCAAGCCAGGTCTGCAGTTCCGGGTCGACGCGGTCCACGAGGCGGAACCAGGCGCCACGATGCACGTCGCGGCCTTCCTCGGCGGACATGACGTCACAGGCAATCTCGGCCTCGACACCGTCGCGCGCGATCAGCAGGTCGAAGATCTCGCCATGCTCGATGCCGGAGAAGGTGACTTCGAAGCCCCTTGCCCGCTGAAGGGCTGCGGTACGCATGACATGGAAGAACGGGATGAGCGTGCGGCCGTCCTGCATGGCGCCTGCCAGGCTGTCACACAGCCTCTGCTTCGCTTCCGGCGAGAGACGGCGGGTCAGGGTGACGACATCCGCGACAAGGACGGATATCGCGCACTCGGCGGTGGTCGGCACGGCGTCCTTCGTTCGACGCAACCGCTCGATCACCAGCTCGATCGCGTGACGCTGCAGGAGAGCCCGGCCCGACCAGCCCGTCGCCGGGGCGCCGCCCAGGCTCATGATCCTGGATTTCCAGCGTTCTCCGCCAACCAGGGCAACAAAGGCGTTGAGCATCGATGCCGACGGTCGGGGGATTGCGATTGACATTTTGCATAAATGCAATGGTTTACGGCGGAGATGTCATCACACCAGCGTGATGTTTTTATTTGTCATGCCCGCAGGCGCCTGGGAGAGGCACGGGGTCCTCGGGTTCTGGGCACGATCGCGCAACAGGGGGTCGGCCAGCACACAGGCAGGCATGGCGTCGCTCACCGGGACGGGCGCAGACCGACAAGCGGGTCGTGACGTCCGCGGGTCGAGACCTCCCCTCCAGGCCGTCGCGCGTCACGGAGCGGCGTGGCGTCAGGATGGGGCTGGTCGGCTTCCTGGCGCCGGGCGGCGCATCGCGGCTGGCCGGGACGGCGGTCGAGCCAGGGCTGGATGTCGGCTTGCGGGAGCGGCGGGCGGGGTGGGCAGCCATCGACGACGCAGCCGGTGGCGGGGCCGTGGCTCTCGCCCAGGGTGGTCGCGCGGAGCAGGCGTCCGAGGCTGTCGTGCGACATCAGGCGATCTGGCTGCGAAGGGGATCGGCCTGGCTGCGAAGGG
>CAXSES010000083.1:0-8536 GCA_964236225.1 uncultured Acetobacteraceae bacterium | reverse complement strand
GCCCGCCTTCCCATGACGCCCGCCTTCCCATGACGGCGGCGCGCCGGATCAGTCGGCGACCACCGCGATGTCCGGGGCGTTGGGGTTCTTCATGCCAACGACGTGGTAGCCGCAATCGACGTGGTGGACCTCGCCGGTGACGCCGCTGGACAGGGTTGAAAGCAAGTACAGGCCTGCGCCGCCGACCTCCTCGATGCTGGTGTTGCGCTCCATGGGGGCGTTGAGCTGGTTCCAGCGCAGGATGTAGCGGAAATCGCTGATGCCGCTGGCGGCAAGGGTCTTGATCGGGCCCGCGCTGATGGCGTTCACTCGGATGCCGGCCGGGCCAAGGTCGGCGGCAAGGTAGCGCACGGAGGCCTCCAGGGCGGCCTTGGCGATGCCCATGACGTTGTAGTGCGGCATCACCCGCTCGGCGCCCAGGTAGGACAGGGTCAGCAGCGAGCCGCCCGGCCGCATCATCGCGCCTGCATGACGGCAGATCGCCGTGAAGGAGTAGCAGGAGATGTCCAGCGCCTGCAGGAAGGCCGTGCGCGGGGTGTCGCAGTAGCGGCCACGCAGGTAGGTCTTGTCGGCCCAGCCGATCGCGTGGACGACGAAGTCGAGGCCCTCCCAGGATTCGGCCAGCCGGGCGAACAGGCCTTCGATCGCCGCGTCGTCGCTCACGTCGCAGGGCAGGACGAGCGACGAGCCGACGCTGGCAGCGAGCGGGCGGACCCGCTTCTCAAGCGCCTCGCCCTGGTAGCTGAAGGCCAGATCCGCACCCTGGGCCGCACAGGCGGCGGCGATGCCCCAGGCGATCGAGCGGTCGTTCGCGACGCCCATGACCAGGCCGCGACGGCCTTGCATGAGCGTGCCCTTCGGAGGAAGGCTCCGCTCGGCGTCCGGCATGGTCGTTCTCCAGGTGCGATAGGGATCGGTGGTGACACACGGGACGTGGGCAGGCAAGCTTGCGTGACCGTCGGAAAAGCCTGGGCGCGCCGCCTCCTGGAACGACGCCGGACCAACGCTTCAACGCCCACCTGGTCCGCTCGCCGGGTGCGGCGCGGGGTGTGGCTCGGCCGCCTCGTCCCTGTCGCCGCGGCGTCCCGGGTCGGAGGATGACAGGGAAATGGACACCGACATCATGGCCGAAGATCCGATCGCGCTGTTCGAGGACTGGCTTGCGGAGGCGTCACGGCTCGAGATCAACGATCCCAACGCCATGACGGTGGCAACCAGCACGGCTGGAGGGATTCCGTCGGCCAGGATCGTGCTGCTCAAGGGCGTCGATCCGCGCGGCTTCGTGTTCTACACCAACAAGGAAGGACGCAAGGGCACGGAGCTGGGGGCGAACCCGCGGGCGGCGCTGCTGTTCCACTGGAAGACCCTGCAGCGCCAGGTCCGGGTCGAAGGCGACGTGGAGGATGTGACGGAGGCCGAGGCCGACGCGTATTTCGCGTCCCGGGCCAGGGTGTCCCGTCTGGGAGCCTGGGCGTCCGCGCAGTCGCGGCCGCTCGGGGATCGTGCCGAGCTGGAGCGCCGGGTGGCCGAGGCCGAGCAGCGCTTCCCCGGCGAGACCATCGAGCGGCCATCCTACTGGTCAGGCTTCCGGGTGCTTCCGCGACTGGTGGAGTTCTGGCAGGAGATGCCGTTCCGCCTTCACGACCGCCTGGTCTATACGCGAGGCAGGGATGGGTGGTCGGTTGGCAGGCTCTATCCCTAGCCGCGAGCCTTGATTCTCGACCTCCGCCGCCGCCATACCCGATCCCAGGATCGCCATGACGATACGCAGAATCCTCGTTCCGCTGGCCGGTGCCGCTCCGGACAGGACCGCGCTCGCGACGGCGCTGCTCGCGGCGGTCCGCTTCCGCGCCCACGTCGTGGGGCTGCATGTGCGCACGGACAGCCGCGACGTGGCGCCTCTCGCCGGGGAGGGCCTGTCCGGCGCCATGATCGAGGAGATGATGGCAGCCACCGATCGGGAAGGCGGCAGAAGGTCCGAGGCCGTCAGGGCCATGTTCGCGGAGATCGTGGCGGGGCAGGGACTCAGGACCGGTCCGTCCGGCTTGGGGCAGGCGGAGGCGACGGCGGACTTCACCGCCCTGGTCGGACGGGAAGAGGATCTGGTCGCGCGGCTGGCCCGTCTCGCGGACCTGACCGTGGTCGCTCATCCGGCCACCACCGATGTCTCGTCATCCAACGCCCTGCACGCCGTGCTGTTCGACAGCGGGCGGCCGGTGCTGATCGCCTCCAGAACTCAGCCGCAGTCCATCGGCACACGGGTGTGCGTGGCCTGGAACGGCACGGCGGAGGCATCGGCAGCGATCATGGGCCTCATGCCCTGGTTCGGCGGCGTGAGTGCGGTGCAGGTCCTGCACGCCGCCGAGTATCAGCGGCGCGGTCCGCCCGCGTCGGACGTGATCGAGTATCTGGCACTGCACGGCGTGCGGGCCGAACTGGCGCTGTTCCGACCGGCCAATCGCGAGGTCGGCGCCGGACTCCTGGCCGCGGCGTCGGATTTCGGCGCCGACCTGCTGTGCATGGGAGCCTACTCGCATTCCCGACTGCGACAGCTTGTCCTCGGCGGGGTCACGCGACACGTCCTGGAGCATGCGCCGCTGGCGGTGCTGATGAGTCGATGAGGCGGTCATCAGCCCGAGGGTTCTTCAAGGCCCGTGTCGTTCAGGCCGGCGTCGTTCAGGCCGGCGTCGGAAGGCCGAGAGGGTCCAGCCGGTAGCCGCCACCCTCGGTGACCAGGAGCCGGGCATTGGAGGGGTCGGGTTCGATCTTCTGGCGCAGGCGGTAGATGTGGGTCTCAAGCGTGTGGGTGGTCACCGCGGCGTTGTAGCCCCAGACCTCGTTGAGCAGGATCTGCCGCGGCACCGGCTTGGTGCCGGCGCGGTAGAGGAACTTCAGGATCGCGGCCTCCTTCTCGGTGAGACGGATGCGGCGGTTGCGCGGGGGCTCCTGCAGCAGCTTGGCGCTGGGGCGGAAGGTGTAGGGCCCGATGGTGAACACAGCGTCCTCGCTGTTCTCGAAGATGCGGAGCTGGGCGCGCAGCCGGGCGAGCAGCTCGTTCAGCCTGAACGGCTTGGCGATGTAGTCGTTGGCGCCGGAGTCCAGGCCCCTCACCACGTCGGCCTCGTCGTCGGAGCCGGTGAGCATGATGATCGGCATGCGTTGCCCCTGTCGGCGCAGGTCGGCGCACAGGTCGCGACCGTCGCCGTCCGGCAGGCCGACATCAAGGATCAGGGCGTCGAAGCGGGCACCCTGCGCCGTGACCAGGGCGGAGGCCTCCGCAAGGCTGGACGCCTCCGCGGCGGAGAACTCGCCCTCGTGCTGAAGCTGGTTCACGAGCTCCTCCCGCAGGACGCGATCGTCGTCGACAATCAGAACGGGACGCTCGGCCACCATGGGTCTTCCTCCGAATGACGGCGTCAGCAGGGCTGGCCGTAGAGATCAGCAGGGCTGGCCGTAGAGCCGGCAGCAGCGCCCCTGGCGCGAGGCGGTTCGACCGCCGGACGAGTGCCCGCGTCCTGGCAGGCATGACACTGCGCGGGCAGGCGATGACACTGCGCGGGCAGGCGCCCGCACGACTTCGAGAGCCGAACGCAACATCGTCCTGCCGGTTCAGTGCCGCCGGAGGACCATAGCTTGTTTGCCGGCCGAAGCATCCGACCTTATCAAGGGGTCGTTCCATCCGCCGAGACGTTGCCCCGTGTGCCGAGCGAGTTTCCGACATGCCGCCCATGACCGATGCCATTGATCTCCTGGTGCCGCCTACGCCCGAGACGGCGTCCACCCCCGAGGCTGCGGCGGAGCGGACCGAGGCGGAGGCTGCGGAAGCGGCGGTCAGGCCCTTCCGTCAGGTGCATCGCGCGATCGCCGAGCTGAGGCGCGGCGTGCCTGTGATCGTGCAGGGAGAGGTCCCGCTGGTGGTGCTGGCGGCCGAGGGCGCGTCGATGGCGGGCCTGCGGGAGATGGCTGCCCTGACGGACGCCGAGGGCAGCCTGGTGCTGGCGGGAGGGCGGGCCGCGGAAATCTCGGGTCGCCCCGTGCGCGACGAGGCGTTGCTCGCCTTCGCGTCGCCAGACCATGGGCTCGACGCCGACAGGATACGCGGCATCGCCGATCCCACGGCGGAGCAGCTTGTCGCGGAACCCCTGGTCGAGGTGCCGTTGCCGCCGCTTGCGGATGCGGGGCTGCTTCTCGCCAAGCTTGCCAGGCTTTTGCCGGCTGTGATGGCGGCGTCGTTGTCGGCGTCGAAGGCCGGCGAGGCGGCCGGTCTGGTCCATGTGTCGGCATCGGACGTGCTGCACTACCCGATGGCGTCGGCGTCGCACCTGGTGCGGGTGGCCGAGGCGCAGGTGCCGCTCGAGGATGCCGCCGATGCACGGCTCGTGGCGTTCCGTTCGCCCGATGCCGGGATCGAGCATCTCGCGCTGCTGATCGGGCGTCCGGAGGCGTGCGACACGCCGCTGGTGCGCCTGCACTCCGAGTGCTTCACCGGCGACTTCCTGGGCAGCGTGCGCTGCGACTGCGGGCCGCAACTGCGCCAGGCGATCCGCCGCATGGCCGGGGAAGGGTCCGGGGTCCTGCTGTATCTCGCCCAGGAAGGGCGGGGCATTGGCCTTGTCAACAAGCTGCGGGCCTATGGTCTCCAGGATCGCGGTCTGGACACGCTCGACGCCAACCTCGCGCTCGGCTGGGGCGCCGATGAGAGGAGCTTCCTGGCGGCGGCGAGGATGCTGGAGGCGCTGGGCGTGCCGCGCATCCGCCTTCTGACCAACAACCCCGCCAAGGTCGCGGCGTTGCAGGCCTGCGGGATCACTGTGGTGGCGCGGCTCAGTCACGCGATCGCGGCGAGCGGGGTGAACGACGGCTATCTGGCAACCAAGGCGCAGAGATTCGGGCATCTTCTCGGCTGATGCCGGGTCCCATGCCAGCGGCCCCGCTGCGTGGATGGCAGGCGAGGCAAAGGCCCTCCTTCAAGCAGGGGATCTCAAACTCCACCGGAGGCTCGCCTTTGGCGTCCATCCTTCAGCGGATTGACTCAGCAGGAGGGCCAGGGGCTCTGCCCTCCATGCCTGGAAGTGGGGACCCCGCCAAAGGCTCGCCTTTGGAAACCACTACTTAAGTTGCGCCGGGTCCAGGAGCGGCTCGCCCCTGGCGGGTCTGGGCGGTGCCTGCCAAAGGTTCCGGCGGCCCTCTTGGGTCGTTGGAAGGGCAGGCGGAGGGAGAGCCCAGCCTTGCCTGCCTGTCGGTGACAATCCCAGATCCTGGCAAACCCCGACTCCGATAAAGTTCGGTTGCATCGAGGCGGCAGGCTCCGTGCCGCGGAGTTCGGGCGCCAGCAAAACCGAATTCCAGCGGCGTAGGGGTTTATCAAGGGGCGAAATGGTGAACGCTGCGGGTGATCCGAGGGGACGATGCGGGGAGTGGTGGAGGGGTTCGGATGCGGGAGCGTCCTGCGGGCCGGGGCGTGGCGCGTGCGCGTCGCGCTGGGCCGGAGCGGGTCGAGGGCCGACAAGCATGAGGGGGATGGGGCCACGCCATCGGGCATCCTCGCGTTGCGGCGCGTCCTGTACCGTGCTGACCGGCTCGCGGTCGGCGATCGGGATGTTCTGACCGGAGCCCGGGTGCCAAGCGCCCCGATCGCCCGGTGTGACGGCTGGTGCGACGATCCGGACCACGTCGACTACAACACCGCCGTGACGTTGCCGCATGAGGCGCGCCATGAGCGCCTGTGGCGCGAGGACGAACTCTACGACATCGTCGGTGTTCTCGGCTGGAACGATGATCCCGTGGTTCGCGGGCGCGGTTCGGCGATCTTCCTGCATCTTGCAGCGGACGGGTTCACGCCGACGGAGGGATGCCTTGCCCTTGCAAGACCGGATCTCCTCGTCCTGCTCGGGGCAGGGCTGAGCGAAATCGAGGTTGTCTGATGCGGAGTTCACGAGGCATGACCTGCCTGCGATGGACGACGGAGCCGCAAGCAAGGCCGGCCTGTGCCCGAATACGCAAAGGGCCGCGGCCTCTTGCCTTCCCTGCCCGTCGCGCTGTCTGATCCTGGCGGGGAGCGGGATTTTGCGAGACGGGCATGACGCGCGGTCGAGCCGCCCGGGCGCGGCATTTCCGGCCTGGCGCCTGCAAACGACGTTGTGCTTGCGCGTTGGGTTGTCCACAACATCTAACGACTGTGGCGCCGGCGTGATTGCAGCCGCGAGGAAGACATGATGGACCTGATCATCGGGCAGACGCCTAAGCCTGCATCGACGCCAGAGGCCGTGGCTGCGCGTGACGTGGTCATCATCGACGGCGATCAGCAGAGCTTCATGGCGGACGTGATCGAGGCCTCCCGCACGGTTCCGGTTCTGGTGGATTTCTGGGCGACGTGGTGCGGGCCGTGCAAGCAGCTGACGCCGGCTCTGGAGCGGGTGACGCGTGCCGCCTCCGGGCGCGTCCGCCTGGTGAAGATCGACATCGACAAGAACCGGTCGCTCGTGGCGCAGCTCACCCAGCTTGGGCTGCCGCTCCAGTCGGTGCCGACCGTGGCAGCCTTCTGGCAGGGCCAGATCGCCGATCTGTTCCAGGGCGCCCTGCCGGAATCCGAGATCAAGCGGTTCGTGGAGGAGCTGCTCAAGCTCGCCGGGGGCAGCATGCCGTCCGCTGATCTTCTCGCCGAGGCGAGGGCGGCGATGGAGAGCGGGCAGGCGGAACTCGCCGCGGATGGTTTCAGCGCGCTGATCCAGGAGGAGCCGGAGAACGCGGAGGGCTGGGGTGGCCTGGTTCGCGCTCTGATGGCGCTGGGTCATGACGACGAGGCCGGTGCGACGCTTGCGCAGGTTCCGCCGGCCATCGCCGGCCATGTCGAGATCGTCGGCGCGGCCAGTGCGCTCGCCCTCGCCAGGGAGGGACGTCAGGCTGCCCTGCAGCTTGACGAGTTCGAGGCGCGGTTGCGAAGCGATCCGGACGACCATGCCGCGCGCCATGATCTCGCGACGGCGTTGAACGGGATGGATCGTCGCGGCGAGGCAGGCGAGGCGCTGCTGGAGATCATTCGGCGCGACCGGTCCTGGAACGAGGATGGTGGCAGGCGGCAATTGCTGAAGTTCTTCGAGGCCTGGGGATTTGACGACCCCGCGACGTTGTCGGCGCGACGCAAGCTGTCAGCTCTGCTGTTCAGTTGATCCGTCAATGGATATGACCGATTCGCCCGAGGAATTTCCGCAGTCCGTTGCGATCTTCCCGCTCAATGGCGCCCTTCTTCTTCCGGGAGGGCGGTTGCCTCTGCACATATTCGAGTCACGCTACGTCGCGATGGTCGAGGATGCGCTGGCCTCCGGACGAGCGTTCGGCATGATCCAGGAGGATCGCGCCGAGCAGGGCGAGGACTGGGCTCTGTACAGGGTAGGGTGCCTTGGGCGGATCTCGTCGTTCAGCGAGACGGACGATGGCCGCTATTTGGTGACGCTGACCGGCGTCATTCGCTTCGAGGTGGTGCGCGAGCTTGCGTCGCATCGCGGGTATCGCCGGGTGGTCGCCGATTACAGCCGGTTCGCGGCCGATCTCGCGGTTCGTCCTGATGCCGACGGGCTTCATGATCGCGAGGCGCTGCTGACCGCCTTGCGGCTGTATTTCCAGGCGAGAGGCTTCGAGGCGAACTGGGACGCGATCGAGCAGATGCCGGACGAACTGCTGGTCGTGACCCTGGCGATGGTGTGTCCGTTCGAGCCGGCCGAGAAGCAGGCGTTGCTCGAAGCCGACACGCCTGCCGATAGGGCTCGGGCGTTGCTGGTTCTGCTGACGATGGGAGCGCATGACAATGGTGACACCCAGTTCCGAAGCTGAGCAGCGCAGGCAGGATGTTTCCGCGTCGCAGGAGATCGATCCTCGGTTGCTGGAAATCCTGGTGTGTCCTGTGACGCGGTCCGCATTGCACTATGACCAGGCAGCGGGCGAGCTGGTCAGCCGGCAGGCAGGGCTGGCCTTTCCGATCCGGGACGGTGTTCCTGTCATGTTGCCTGACGAGGCGCGGGTGCTGGACTAGGCATGCCCATCCCGCTTGAGATTCGCCTGGTGAAGGCCGAACAGAAGCTTCATGTGGAGTTCGACGACGGCAGCAGCTTCGTGTTTCCGGCGGAGTATCTGCGGGTCGAGAGTCCCAGCGCCGAGGTTCAGGGGCATGGGCCTTCGCAGCGCACGACGGTTCCCGGGCGGCGCCACGTCGGCATCATGGCGATCGAGCCGGTCGGGCATTATGCTGTCCGCCTCCTGTTTGACGACCTGCATGACACCGGGATTTTCTCCTGGGATTACCTTCATCAGATCGGGCGGGAGCAGGACGGACGTTGGCAAGCCTACCTTGCCTCCCTGCAGGAAAAAGGGTTGAGCCGAGATCCCTGAGGGCGGTGGTGACACGGTCGGATGGCGGATTCTCGCTCCGTAACCGTGTTCTTTGTGATTGATGCCAACGGCGTTTGGTTCTGACCGGTCAGGCAAGCAAGGAAGGCCAGGGGCTCTGCCCCCTGCTTCAAGGCGGGGACCCCGCCAAAGG
>CAXSES010000082.1:8380-10509 GCA_964236225.1 uncultured Acetobacteraceae bacterium | reverse complement strand
CCCCTGGCGGGTCCCCGCTTCCAGGAATTGGGGCAGAGCCCTGGCCTTGCTTTGCGGGCCTTGAGGCTCAGCCCGCCCCGCGCCGCCGCCGCGCCGCCAGCGAGCGCCTGACGTCCTCCACCGCCGAGTCCAGCAGCACCGTCATCGCCCCGCGCGCCGCCTCCGGCCGTCGGTCGCGGATCGCGGCGAGCACCGCCTCGTGCTGGCCCAGCGAGCGTTCCGTGGCGCGCGCGACCGGGTCCCAGCTCAGCCGGAACGAGGCGGACAGGGCCGACTCGACCACCGCGCCGAACGAGGCCAGGAAGGGGTTGTTCGCGCAGGCGAGCACCGCCTCGTGGAAGCGCAGGTCGGCGCCCACTGGGTCGCCCGCGCGCCCCACGGCGCGCGCCATGTCGCCGAGCGCGTCGGCGATCGCCGCCAGATGCGGGGCCGTGGCGCGCTGCGCGGCCAGGGCGGCGACGGACGGCTCGACGATGTGGCGCAGCTCGAACAGCCCGGTGACGAAGGCGTCCGTGGGCGCCGCGGCGAGGTGCCAGGACAGCACGGCGGTGTCGAGCATGTTCCAGTGCGCCCGCGGCCGCACAGCGGTCCCGAGCTTCCTGCGCGCGACGATCAGGCCCTTGGCGGCGAGCAGGCGCAGGCCCTCGCGCAACGCGGGGCGCGACACGCCGAGGCTGGCGCACAGCTCGAACTCGGAAGGCATCGCTGCGCCGGGGGCGGGATGGCCGGCCACGATCTCGCGTCCCAGCCGCTCCGCGACGCGCTCGCTGAGGCCGCGCTGCGGCGGAGAGGCGTCGTCTGCCGGAATTCTCTTGTCAGACATGAAAAAGCGTCTCTAGTCTCCTTCCAAACGGACCACCAGAGCCCCGGCCTCGCCAGGGCGCACAGGATGGTCGAATTGGGGAGGCAAGCCTATGGTATGCTCGTTCGCTCGAGTCGGTCTGATGTCCGGCGTCGCCGCGCTGGGGGGTCTCGCCCTGGCGATGCCCGCCTCCGCCCTGGAGGGCGGGTCGCAGGTGGTGGGCACGCAGTCCAGCGCCACCTGCGTCAATCCCAAGCCGAGCCAGGCCAGCCTGTCCGGCATGGTCGTCGGCTTCTCGCAGTCCGAGAACGAGCAGAACCCGTTCCGTGCCGCCGAGACGCAGTCGGTCAAGGACGCGGCGGCGGCGGCGGGCGTCAAGCGCCTGCTCTACACCAACGCCGCCGCCAGCCAGGCCAAGCAGGTCGCGGACATGCAGAGCATGATCGCCCAGGGGGCGCAGGCGATCATCGTCGCCCCGCTCAACGCCACCGGGCTGCAGCCGGCGCTGGAGCAGGCGGCGGCGAAGGGCATCCCTGTCGTCACCATCGACCGCGAGACCACCGGCACGCCGTGCCAGCCGGTCATCACCTTCCTGGGCTCGGATTTCCGCGCGCAGGGCGCGCGCGCCGCGGAGGCGCTGGCCGCCGCGACCGGCGGCAAGGCCAAGATCGCAGAGATCCAGGGCGCCTACGGCAACAGCGTCGAGACGCAGCGCACGGAGGGCTTCGCCGACGGGCTGAAGGCGCATCCCGACATGCACCTCGTCGCGGCGCAGACCGGGAACTGGTCGGCCACAGACGCGCAGCGCGTCACCGACCAGGTGCTGCTCGCCCACCCAGACATCGACGCGCTCTACGCCCAGGCCGACGTGATGGCGCTGGGCGCCATGACCGCGATCACCCAGTCCGGCCGCCAGCCCGGCAAGGAGATCAGGATCGTCTCGATCGACGGCACGAAGTCGTTCGTGCAGGCCATCGCCGACGGCCAGGCGCAGGCCGACGTCGAGACCAACCCACGCTTCGGCACCCTGTCGTTCCAGGCGCTGGCCGACTGGTTCGCGGGCAAGCCGGTGGCGCGCGCCACGACAATGAAGGACGCGCTCTACACCGCCGGCAACGCGCAGGCCTCGCTCAAGAGCGGCGCGCCGTACTGAGCCGGCCGGTGACAGGGGCGCGGAGCAGGCAGGGCCAGGGACTCTGCCCCCCATGCCCGGGGGCGGGCACCCCGCCGGAGTCGGGTCCCCGGGGTCCGTCACCCGGGCAGGGGGTCTGTGGGGGCGAGCCTTCGGCGGGGCGGGGCGGAGCCAGGCCCCTGCCTCCTGCCCGCG
>CAXSES010000082.1:0-8280 GCA_964236225.1 uncultured Acetobacteraceae bacterium | reverse complement strand
AAGGCCCGGGGCATGACCGCCCCGCTCCTGGAGACCCGCGGCGTCGGCAAGTCGTTCGGCGCGGTCCACGCGCTGCGCGGCGTCGACTTCGCGGTGCGGGCGGGCGAGGTGCATGGGCTGATGGGCGAGAACGGCGCGGGCAAGTCCACGCTGATCAAGGTGCTCACCGGGTTCCACAGGCCGGACAGCGGCGCGCTGCTGCTCGGCGGCGCGCCGGCGCGGCTCGACAGCCCGCGCGAGGCGCAGCGGCTCGGCGTGGCGGCGGTGTACCAGGAGATCAACCTGATCCCCGAGCGCAGCGTCGCGCAGAACGTGTTCCTCGGGCGAGAGCCGCGCCGCGGCGCGCTGGTGGACCGGCGGCGCATGGAGGAGGAGACGGCGCGCATCCTGGCGCGCTACGGGCTGGCGATCGAGCCGGGGGCGCGGCTGCGCTCTCTCGGGCTCGGCCTGCAGCAGATGGTCTCGATCGCGCGCACGGTCTCGCTGGGCGCGCGGGTGGTGGTGATGGACGAGCCCAGCTCCGCGCTGAACGGGGCGGAGGTGGAGATCCTGTTCGGCGTGGTCGAGGCGCTGCGCGGCGAGGGCATCGGCGTGGTGTTCGTCAGCCACCGGCTGTCGGAGTGCTACCGGCTGTGCGACCGGCTGACGGTGCTGCGCGACGGGCGCTCGGTGTGCAGCGCCACGCCGGCGGAGCTGCCGCGCGAGGCGCTGGTCGCGGCGATGCTCGGGCGCGAGGGGCCGGCGGCCGGCAGGCCTGCGGCGGCTCATGGGCCTGCGGCGGCTCATGGGCCTGCGGCGGCTGGGGGTGCCGGGGCGACTGAGAGCGCCGGGGGGGCGGGCGGCACGGCCCCGCCCCGCCTCGCGTTGCGGGGCCTGAGCTGGCGCAACCGGGTGCGCGACGTGTCTCTGGCGGTGGGCGCGGGCGAGATCGTCGGGCTCGCTGGGCTGCTCGGGTCGGGGCGCACGGAGACGCTGAAGGCGACCTTCGGGGCGGAGCGGCGCGGCGGCGGCGAGGTCGAGCTGGCGGGCGCCGCGGTGCCGCCATCGGGGCCGGCGGCGTCGCTGGCCCGCGGTCTCGGCTTCCTGTCGGAGGACCGTCGCGCGGAGGGCATCTTCCCCGGGCTGTCCGTGCGGGAGAACCTCACGGCCTCCGTGCTGCCGCGCCTCTCGCGCTGGGGGGTGATCTCGCGCTCCCGGCAGGACGCGCTGGTGGCGCGCTACGTCGCCGCGCTGGGCATCCGCACTGCGGGGCCGGGGCAGGCGATCGCCAAGCTGTCGGGCGGCAACCAGCAGAAGGTGCTGCTGGCGCGCTGCCTGTGCGGCGAGCCGCGGGCGGTGATGCTGGACGACCCCACGCGCGGCATCGACGTCGGCGCCAAGGCAGAGGTGCACAGGGCGATCCGGGCAATGGCGGGCGACGGGCTGGGCGTGCTCGTCACCTCGTCCGAGGTCGAGGAGCTGCTGGAGCTGGCGGACCGGCTGGTGGTGCTGGCGGAGGGCGAGGTCGCGGGCGGGCTGCCCACCGCCGGCGCCAGCCCGGAGCAGGTGCTGGCGCTGTTCGCGCCGCCTGAGGCGGGGCCGCCGGGCGCCGCGTCGCCGCGGGCTGCGGACGACGCCCTCGCGGCGGCCGGGGCATGAGCGGCGGCAGCGCGAGCCCGGGCGTGCCAAGTTCTGGCGTGCCCGGTTCAGGCGTGCCCGGTCCTGGCGTGCCCGGTTCTGGCAGGCCCGGCCCTGGCGGCATGACGTCCGCCGGGTGGCCGGGCGCGGCGCCGGCGCTGGGCTGGCTCAAGGCGCGCAGCGTGTACGTGGCGTTCGCGCTTCTGGTGACGTTCGACCTGTTCGCGACGCCTGGGTTCCGCAGCCCGTTCGTGCTGCGCAGCCTGCTGTTCACGGCGGCGCCGCTGATCCTGATCGCGCTCGGGCAGAGCCTGGCGATCGGCACGCGCGGCATCGACCTGTCGGTGGGCTCGGTGATGGCGCTGGCCTCGGCGGCGATCGGGCTGTGCGCGGGGGCGGGCGCCGGCCTGTCGCTGGCGGCGGCGCTGGCCACCGGGGCGGCGGCGGGGGCGGTGAACGGCGGGCTGGTGGCGTTCGGCATCAACCCGCTGATCTCCGGGTTGGCGCTTCTGGTCGCGGCGCGCGGGCTGGCGCAGGCGCTGCTCGGCGGCGCGCGCGTGGCGCTGCCTCCCGATGCCGCCTACACCTGGCTCGGGCGGGCGACGGTGGGCGGGCTGCCCTGGGTGGCGCTGGCGGCGCTGGGGGTGGCGGGGCTGGTCGCCTTCGTGGTGGCGCGCACCGTGTTCGGCCGGCGCGTGGTGTTCGTGGGCGCGAGCCGCACCGCCGCGTTCCTCGCGGGGATGCCGGTGCGCTCCACCCTGGCGCTGGTCTATGTCGCGAGCGGCGCGCTGGCCGGGCTCGCGGGCATCCTGGCGACGGCGCGGCTGGGGGCGGCGGACCCGAACTACATCGGCGCCGGCGCGGAGCTGGACGCCATCGCCGCCGCGGTGATCGGCGGCACGCCGCTGTCGGGCGGGCGGATCTCCGTGCTGGGCAGCGTGTTCGGCGTGCTGCTGCTCACCGTGCTCGACGCCAGCTTCATCATGAACGACGTCAACGCCACCTACGCGCAGATGCTCAAGGCGGTGTTCATCATCGCGGCCCTCTACCTGCAGCGGGGCGGCGCGTGAGCGCGCTCGCGGGTCGCCCGGCGCAGGCGGGGATTGGCGGCGGCGCGTTGGGCGGCGCGTCCGATCCGCGCGGCGAGCGGCGCGCGCGCCTCGTCGCGCTGCTCCAGGCGCGGGGCGCCGCGGTGCTGCTGGCGCTCGCCGTGGCCGCCGCCGGCGTGGCGTTCCCCGACTTCCTGCGCCCGCGCAACATCGAGGACATCGTCACCGCGGCGAGCTTCGTGGGCCTGGTCACGGTCGGGCAGAGCCTGGTCGTGATCCTGGGCGGCTTCGACCTTTCTGTGGGCTCCATGGTCGGGCTGGGCACCGTGCTCGCGGCGTACGCGGCGCCGTGGGGCTGGCCGCTCGCCCTGCTGCTGCCGGTGGGCGCGGGGGTGGCGGTGGGGTTCGGCAACGGCGCGCTGATCGCCTACGGGCGGATGGCGCCGTTCGTGGTCACGCTGGCGGCGCTGCTGGCGCTGCGCGCGCTGGCGGTGCTGCTCGCCGGCGAGAGCATGGTGATCGCCGACCCGGGGGTGTTCGGGCGGATCGCGAACGGGCGGGTGCTGGGCGTCGACGACCTGATCTGGGTGCTGCTCGCGGCGTTCGCGCTGGCGGCGGTGCTGCTCAACCGGACGCGGTTCGGGGCCGCGGTGTTCGCCGTCGGCGGCAACGAGGACGCGGCGCGGATGATGGGGGTGCGGGTGGAGCGCACCAAGCTGCTGACCTACGCGCTGAGCGGCGGCATGGCGGGGCTGGCCGGCGCGCTGCTGGCCGCCCATCTCAGCTCGGGGCTGTCTGGCGCGGGCACCGGCTACGAGCTGCAGTCGATCGCCTCGGCGGTGGTCGGCGGCGTGCTGCTGACCGGCGGCGTCGGCACGCTGGCGGGCGCGCTGTGCGGCGCGCTGCTGCTCGGGCTGATCGACAACGTCATCAACCAGGTCGGCACGCTGAACGCCTCGTACCAGGGGCTGGCGAGCGGGGCGTTCCTGCTGTTCGCGGTGATCGTGCAGGCGGGCCTGACGCGGCGGCGCGAGGAACGCTCGCCGTGAGGGCGGGGACGGCGGCCGGCAAGGAAGCAAGGCTGGGCTCCGCCCAGACCCGCCAGGGGGGAGCCCCCCCTGGACCGGCTTTACTTAAGTATTGGATTCCAAAGGCGAGCCTTTGGCGGAGTTTGAGGCAGAGCCTCAACCTTGCTTGCTTCCTTGGTGGCCCGTCACCGTCAGCCCGCGAACTCGTGGCAGGGGGGGCCGTCGATCCCGGCGTCGACGGCGAGCACCGCGCCGTCCGCGTCGCCTGGGGCGTCGAGCCCGACCCGCGCCGTGGTGACGAACAGGGTGCGCGACCCGGGGCCGGCGAAGGCGCAGCTTGTGGGCTGGGCCGCCGGCAGCGCGATGGTGCGGTCCACCCGCCCGTCCGGGGCGTAGCGCAGCAGGCAGGACGCCCCCCAGCGCGCGGTCCAGACGAAGCCGTCATGGTCGATCGCGGAGCCGTCCGGGGCGCCCGGCCCGCCCTCGACGAACGGCCGGGGCGCGCCGAGGGTGCCGGAGGCCGGGTCGAACGGGTAGGCGTCAATGCGGTTGCGCAGCGTGTCGGCGAAGTAGAGGGTCGCGCCGTCCGGCGCCCAGCACAGCGTGTTGGCGATGCCGACCCCGGCGCGGTGGCGCGAGGCGGTGCCGTCGGCGTCGATGCGGAACAGGCCGCCGGTGCTGGCCGTGACGTCGACGTGGCGGCCGTCGGCGAGGATGTTGTTCTGCATGGTGCCGAGCCACAGCCGGCCGGCGGCGTCGCAGCGCGCCTCGTTGGCGCGGTTGCCCGGGTCGGGGTCGGGCGTGGCCAGCGTCGCGACCCGCGCGGCGTCGGGGCTGTCCGCGCGCCGGGCCGCGCGCCCGTGCGCGGCGATGTCCGCGGCGCCGCCGTCGTCCGCGTCGAGCAGCGCGACGCGCGAGGCCAGGGTGACGACGAGGCCGCCGCCGCGGCGCGGGATCGCGGCGGAGACCGGCTCTGGCATCGTCCAGGACCGTGCCGCCTGGCCCGGGCGCCAGCGCAGCACCTGGCGAGCGGCGATGTCGACCAGGTAGAGCGCCCCGTCGCGCGCCGACCACGCCGGACCCTCGCCCAGCCCGTGCCGGGTGGGCAACGCCACGCTCACCGCCATCCGTCGCGTCTCCCTGCCGCCATCCCCGACGCCGTCGCGGCGGCGCTTCCCCCAGCGGCGAAGGATCAGCGCCCGTGAAGATCACCCGCCTCGTCACCTACATCGTGCCGCCGCGCTGGCTGTTCCTCAAGGTCGAGACCGACGAGGGGGTCTCCGGCTGGGGCGAGCCGGTGGTCGAGGGGCGCGCGGAGACCGTCGCGGCGGCGGTGCACGAGCTGTCGGACTACCTGGTCGGGCGCGACCCCTCGGCGATCGAGGACCACTGGACGGTGCTGTACCGCGGCGGGTTCTATCGCGGGGGCGCCGTGCACATGAGCGCCATCGCCGGCATCGACCAGGCGCTCTGGGACATCAAGGGCAAGTCGCTCGGCGTGCCGGTGCACCAGCTCCTCGGCGGTCCGGTGCGCGAGCGAATCCGCGTCTATTCGTGGATCGGCGGCGACCGGCCGGACGACACGGCGCGCCAGGCGGCGGACGCGCAGGCGCGCGGCTTCACGGCGATCAAGATGAACGCGACCGAGGAGATGCAGTACGTCGACGGCCACGCCAAGATCGACGCGGTGCTCGCCCGCGTGGGCGCGATCCGCGACGCGGTCGGGCCGGATTTCGGCATCGCGGTGGATTTCCACGGGCGCGTGCATCGGCCGATGGCCAAGCAGCTCGCCCGCGCGCTCGACCCGTTCCGGCTGATGTTCATCGAGGAGCCGGTGCTGAGCGAGCACGCGGAGGATCTGCGCGAGATCGCCAGCCATTGCAGCACGCCGATCGCGCTGGGCGAGCGGCTGTACTCGCGCTGGGACTTCAAGGCGATCCTGTCCGGCGGCTACGTGGACATCATCCAGCCCGACCCGTCGCACGCGGGCGGCATCACGGAGACGCGCAAGATCGCGGCGATGGCGGAGGCGTACGACGTGGCGGTGGCGCTGCACTGCCCGCTGGGGCCGATCGCGCTGGCGGCGAACCTCCAGCTCGACGCCGTCTGCTACAACGCGTTCATCCAGGAGCAGAGCCTGGGCATCCATTACAACACCGGCAGCGACCTGCTCGACTACCTCGCGGACCCGTCGGTGTTCCACTACGCGGACGGGCACGTGCGCATCCCGCAGGGGCCGGGGCTGGGGATCGAGGTGAACGAGGCGCACGTGATCGAGCAGGCCAAGGTCGGGCACCGCTGGCGCAACCCGATCTGGCGGCACAAGGACGGGAGCTTCGCCGAATGGTGAGCGGCGGAGCAGGCAAGGTCGGGGCCAGTCGCCTGAAAGCGGGGCCTCAAACTCCGCCAAAGGCTCGCCTTTGGAATCCACTACTTAAGTTGCGCCGGTCCAGGGGGGCTCCCCCTGGCGGGTCCCCGCGTCCAGGCAATGGGGCAGAGCCCTGGCCTTGCTTCCTGTGACCGCCTCGCCCGCCCTGATCCTGGGCGACTGGGGCACCAGCAGCCTGCGGCTCTGGGCGGTGGCCGCGGACGGCGCCGTGCTGGCCGAGCGGCGGTCCGGCGAGGGCATGTCGACCCTGGCGCCCGGGGCGTTCGAGGCGGTGCTGCGCGGCCACCTCGCCGCGCTGGGGGCGGCGCCTGTGCTGCTGTGCGGCATGGTGGGGGCGCGGCAGGGGTGGCGCGAGGCGCCGTACGTCGCGGTGCCGGCCGATGTGGGCTCGATCTGCGACAGGGTGGCGGGGGTGGAGGCGGGCGGGCTGGACGTGCGCATCGTGCCCGGGCTGTGCGTAGGCGGTCCCGGACTCCCGGAAGGCGGCGGCGCGGCGGCGCGGTGCGACGTGATGCGCGGCGAGGAGACGCAGCTTCTCGGCGTGCTGCTGGGCGAGCCGGGGATGAGCGGGACGGTGGTGATGCCGGGCACGCACTCGAAATGGGTGAGCCTGCAAGGCGGGCGGGTGAGCGGGTTCGAGACGGCGATGACCGGGGAGCTGTACGCCGTGCTGTGCCAGCATTCCGTGCTGCGCCACAGCGTCGCGGCCCTGCCGCGCCAAAGCATCGGGGAGGCGCGGGGCGCGGCGTCGGATGCGGCGTTCGCGCGCGGGCTGGCGGCGGGGCTGGCGGCGCCGCAGCGGCTGGTGCTGTCGCTGTTCGGGGTGAGGGCGGCGTCG
This sequence comes from uncultured Acetobacteraceae bacterium, assembly GCA_964236225.1. Lineage (GTDB taxonomy): Bacteria > Pseudomonadota > Alphaproteobacteria > Acetobacterales > Acetobacteraceae > CAXSEF01. Next base: position 1,359 of record CAXSES010000082.1, on the reverse strand, counting down.
CTGCTGCAGGGCCTGGGCGGCGAGGACGCGGCGGCGATGCTGTCCGGGCTGCTGATCGGCGCGGAGGTCGGGGGCGCGGCGGTCGGGAGCGAGGAAGATGGGGGCGAGGTGGTGCTGGTGGCGAGCGGCGTGCTGGCGCAACGCTACGGGCTGGCGCTGCGTTCGGCGGGGCGCCGGCCCCGGGTGGTGGACGCGGAGGCGGCGTCGCGCGACGGGCTGCTGCACGTGGCGCGACGGCTGTGGCCGGAACGGATGGAGGAGGCGGCATGACGGGACCTGCGGGCGGGACGGGCGGGTGGCCGGCGCTGCGGCGCAACCTGGTGGCGATCCTGCGCGGCGTCAGGCCGGACGAGGCGGTGGCGATCGGCGAGGCGCTGGTGGCGGCGGGATTCGACGCGATCGAGGTGCCGTTCAACTCGCCCGAGCCGCTGGACTCGATCGCGGGGCTGGTGCGCGCGCTGCCGGCCGAGGTGCTGGTGGGCGCGGGGACCGTGCTCGACGCGGGCTCGGTGGACGCGGTGCACAAGGCGGGCGGGCGGCTGATCGTCTCGCCCAACATGGACCCGGCGGTGATCGGGCGGGCGGCGTCGCTGGGCATGGCCAGCCTGCCGGGGGTGTTCTCGCCGAGCGAGGCGTTCGCGGCGCTGGCGGCGGGGGCGTCGGCGCTGAAGTTCTTCCCGGCCTCCGTGCTGGGGGCGGAGGGCGTCTCCGCGGTGCGGGCGGTGCTGCCGCGCGGCACTGTGCTGGGCGTGGTGGGCGGCGTGGCGGACGCGCACTTCGCTGCCTACGCCGCCGTGGGGGTGACGGTGTTCGGGCTGGGGTCGAGCCTCTACAAGCCCGGCCTCGACGCGGCGGAGGTGGGCGCGCGCGCGGCGGCGGCGGCGGCGGCGTACGACGCGGTGTTCGCGGCCTGAACGGAGGCGTCGCCTGACCGGCAAGGGGTTGTTAACCGGGGCGGCCTAGGCTGGGCGGGGCCGGCGATGGCTGGGCCGGCGTGACGAGGGAGCCTGCGCCATGTCGATGATTGTCGGATCGCCTGCCGCCGCCTGTGTCCCGCCAGGTCCCGCGGCCCGGCCGTCGCCCGCCCTCGCGGCAGGCGGTTCGGGCGCGGTCGATATCGTCGCGCTGAGCGTGGCGGCCAAGCTGTCCCTGGCCTCGACCGCGGTGGCCAGCGCGGCCGAGGCGACCGATAGCGCCGTCGGCGCGGCGGCGGCCTCGCTCGCGACGGGGCTCACGGTCTAGCCGCCTGCGGTGCCGGCAAGGCAGGAGGCAAGGCTGGGCGCTCCCTGCGCTGCCCATTCCAGTGGCCCAAGCGGGCCATCGGAACCTTTGGGCAGCTCCGCCCAGACCCGCCAAAGG
>CAXSES010000081.1:3860-10596 GCA_964236225.1 uncultured Acetobacteraceae bacterium | reverse complement strand
TAAGGGAAGGCGGTCCAGGGGCTTTGCCTCTGGCGGGGTCCCCGCTTCCAGGCATGGGGCAGGGCCCTGGCCTTTCGGGCCGGGACACGAACTGTCATGAACACCGCTTGACAAGGATCGTATCCGGGTAGTGTGGTGGCGTAACAATAATCAGGCTCGCCGGGAAGTACCGTCGCTCATTCGACTGGCTCGATATCCGCTCCGGACTCCGGCCCTGTTCGTCAGGCCGGCGTCGGTGAGCCAGCCCGCCGTCAAGACATGCGCGTCGGGCTGGACGTCGGGGTGATCGTATCTCGCCCGTCGCGCGCGCCGGTCCTGCCCACGGCCGGAAGGGGCAGGAAATGACGAAGGTAAATCTCGCCGGGATCGGCCAGGTTCTCTGCGGCCTCGCGGTGCTCTGCCTCGCAGGGCCGGCGGTGGCGAGCCCGGAGCACCCGAAGATAGGGTTCTCGATCGACGACCTGCGGCTGGAGCGCTGGGCGCACGACCGCGACTACTTCGTCGCGGCGGCGACAAGGCTCGGGGCGACGGTGGACGTGCAGTCGGCCGACGCGAACGAGGCGCGCCAGACCGCGCAGATCGAGAACCTGATCTCGCGCGGCATGGACGTGATCGTCATCGTGCCGTTCAACGGAAAGGTGCTCGCCAACACGATCTCCGAGGCCAAGCAGGCGGGGATCAAGGTGATCTCCTACGACCGCCTGATCCTCGACTCGGACATCGACGCCTACGTCTCGTTCGACAACGTGCGGGTGGGCGAGATGCAGGCCCAGGGCGTGGTCAACGCCAAGCCGTCGGGCAACTACTACCTGCTGGGCGGCTCGCCCACGGACAACAACGCCAAGCTGCTGCGCGAGGGGCAGATGAAGGTGCTCCAGCCGCAGGTCGACGCGAAGAAGATCAGCATCGTGGGCGCGCAGTGGGACCCGGAATGGAGCCCGACCACGGCGCTGTCGATCATCGAGAACGCGCTCACGTCGAACAACAACAGGATCGACGGCATCGTCGCCTCGAACGACGCGCTGGCAGGCGGCGCGATCCAGGCGCTGGCGGCGCAGGGGCTGGCCGGCAGGACGGCCGTGTCGGGACAGGACGCGGACCTCGCTGCGGCGCAGCGCATCGAGGCGGGCACGCAGACGATGACTGTGTACAAGCCGCTGAAGCTGATCGCCTCGACGGCGGCCGACCTCGCGGTCAACATGGCCAAGAACAAGCCGACCCAGTTCACCTCGAAGATCAACAACGGCAGGAAGGAGGTGGACACCATCCTGCTGACGCCGATCGCCCTGACCAAGGCCAACGTCGATACGCTGGTGAAGGACGGCTACTTCACGCAGGCGCAGATCGAGGCGAAGTAGGCACGGGGCCTGATGCCGCGGGCCTCGCGTCCACGGCCGGGCTGGCCGGGCGGCGATGGGGCGGACGGCAGCAGGCAAGGTTGAGGCTCTGCCTCAAACTCCGCCAGGGGCGAGCCGCCCCTGGACCCGGCGCAACTTAAGTGTTGGTTTCCAAAGGCGAGCCTTTGGCGGGGTCCCCGCTTCCAGGCATGGCGGCAGAGCCCCTGGCCTTGCTGCTGAACCGTTCATCGCATTTGGCCGTTGGTACTAGGCAAGTGGTTTCCAAAGGCGGGGCCTCGACCCTGCCTTCTTCCCGGTCGCGCGAGGTTCAGCGTCTCTGGTTGTAGACGTCCACGCACACGGCGCCGAGCAGCACCAGGCCCTTGATCACCTGCTGGTAGTCGATGCCGATGCCCAGGATCGACATGCCGTTGTTCATCACGCCCATGATGAACGCGCCGATCACCGCGCCCACCACGCGGCCGACGCCGCCATAGGCCGAGGCGCCGCCGATGAAGCAGGCGGCGATCACGTCCAGCTCGAAGCCGAGCCCCGCCTTGGGCGTGGCGGTGTTCAGCCTCGCCGCGAACACCAGCCCGCCCAGCGCCGCCAGCATCCCCATGTTGACGAAGGTGAGGAACACCAGCCGCTCCGTCTTCACGCCGGACAGCTTGGCCGCCTTCTCGTTGCCGCCGACCGCGTAGATCTGGCGGCCGATGACGGTGCGGTTGGTCACGAACGCATACAGCGCGATCAGGGCCAGCATGATGATCAGCACGTTGGGCAGCCCGCGATGCGACACGATCAGCCAGGTGAAGCCCAGGATCACCGCCGCCATCGCCGCGGTCTTGGCCACGAACAGGCCCGCAGGCTCCGGCTCCAGGCCGTGGCCGACATGGCGTGCCCGGGTGCGCACGTTCAGGACCACCAGCACCGCCGCCACTGCGACGCCGAACGCCATCGAGGACAGGTGCAGCCCGGAGGCGTCCGGCAGCAGCTCGGGGACGAAGCCGGAGGACAGGCGCTGGAACGCCATCGGGAACGGGCCGACCGACTGGCCGCCGAGCACGGTCAGCATCAGCCCCTTGAAGACCAGCATCCCGGCGAGCGTGACGATGAAGGACGGGATCTTGAAGTAGGCGACCCAGTAGCCCTGCGCCGCCCCGATCGCGGCGCCGGCGGCCAGGCAGACGAGGGCCGCCAGCCCGTAAGGCACGTGGTACTGCACGATCATCACCGCGGCCAGCGCGCCGACGAAGCCGGCGACCGAGCCGACGGAGAGGTCGATGTGCCCGGAGACGATCACCAGCAGCATGCCGAGCGCCATGACGACGATGTAGCTGTTCTGCAGGATCAGGTTGGTGAGGTTCAGCGGCCGCAGCAGCGTGCCGTGGGTCATGACCTCGAAGAACAGCATGATCGCGAACAGCGACAGCAGCATGCCGTAGCTGCGCAGGTTGGTCTTGACCAGGCCGGCGTGGCGGCGCGCGCCCGGCCCCGCCAGGGCCGGGTCGCCCGCGGTCCTGGCCGCGGCCTGGCCCGCAACTTGGGCGGTCACGGCTTGGTCGCTCATCGCGGCGTCTCCCCCTTGTTCATGATGGCGCGCATGATCCGCTCCTGGGTGGCGCCCTCGGCCGCGAACTCGGCGACGAAGCGGCCCTCGCTCATCACGCACAGGCGGTCGCACAGGCCCAGCAGCTCCGGCATCTCCGAGGAGATGAGCACCACGCCCTTGCCGCTGTCGGCGAGCGCCTGGATGATCTGGTAGATCTCGTACTTGGCGCCGACGTCGATGCCGCGCGTCGGCTCGTCCAGGATCAGCACCTCCGGGCCGGAGAACAGCCACTTCGAGAGCACGACCTTCTGCTGGTTGCCGCCCGACAGGGTGCCGGCGTCCTGGGTGACGCCGGAGCAGCGGATGCGCATCTGCGCGCGATACCCCTCCGCGACCCTCATCTCTGCCATGTCGTCGATCACCTGGCGGCGCGACACGGCCTCGAGGTTGGCCAGGCTGACGTTCTTGCGGATGTCCTGGCCGAGCAGCAGGCCGAGATGCTTGCGGTCCTCGGTGACGTAGGCGAGCCCGGCGGCGATGGCGCGCGGCACTGTCGAGAGGTCGACCACGCGGCCGTCCATGCGGGCCTCGCCGGTGACGTTGCGCCCGTACGAGCGGCCGAACACGCTCATCGCGAACTCCGTGCGGCCCGCGCCCATCAGCCCGGCGATGCCCACGATCTCGCCGCGCCGGACGTGGAAGCTCGCGTCGTGCACCACGCGGCGGCCGGGGTGCAGAGGGTGGTCCACCGACCAGCCGCGCACCTCGAACACGGTCCCGCCGATGTCGGGCGTGTGGGTGGGGTAGCGGCTGTCCAGGTCGCGGTCGACCATCCTGCGGATGATGTGGTCCTCGGCGATTGGGCCGGCGCGGCAGTCCAGCGTCTCTATGGTCTGGCCGTCGCGCAGCACGGTGATGCGGTCGGCGATGCTCGAGATCTCGTTCAGCTTGTGCGAGATCAGGATCGACGAGATGCCCTGCGCGCGGAACCCCGCCAGCAGGTCGAGCAGCGCCTGGCTGTCGCGCTCGTTCAGGCTGGCGGTCGGCTCGTCCAGGATCAGCAGGCGCACCTCCTTGGACAGCGCCTTGGCGATCTCGACGAGCTGCTGCTTGCCGACGCCGATGTCAGTGACCAGCGTGTCCGGCGATTCCTCCAGCCCCACCTTGGCGAGCAGCGCCCGCGAGCGCCGCCACATCGCCGCGCGGTCGATCACGCCCATGCGGCTGGGCGCGTTGCTGAGGAAGATGTTCTCGGCGAGAGAGAGCAGCGGGATCAGCGCCAGCTCCTGGTGGATGATGATGATCCCCAGCGCCTCGGAGTCGTTGATGGTCTGGAACCGCCGCTCCTCGCCGTCGTAGACGATGTCGCCCTCGTAGCTGCCATGCGGGTACACCCCGCTCAGCACCTTCATCAGGGTGGACTTGCCGGCGCCGTTCTCGCCGACCACGGCGTGGATCTCGCCGCGCCGCACCGAGAGCGTCACGTCGCGCAGCGCCGCCACGGCTCCGAAGCTCTTGCGGATGCCGCGCATCTCCAGGATGTCGTCCATCGCCCCTCCCCATGCGGCCGTCCCGGAGCCACCTGCCGATCCTTGCCGGCAGGGCAGCAAGGAAGCGTGTTCTTTCTTGAAAGAAAGAACCAAAGAACCTTGCCCGTTGGAGTCCGTGCCGACCGTGTGGCACGGTGCCAATCGGAGAAAGTCTTTTTGCTTCTTTTTCTTCAGAAAAAGAAGGCCTTGCTTCCCTGCTCTTCTCGGGACGCTCTAGGTGAGCTGCGCCTTGGTGTAGTAGCCGCTGCCGACCAGCACCGGCTCCCAGTTGCCGCGGTCGACGATGACCGGCTTGAGCAGGTAGGCCGGCACGACCTTGACGCCGTTGTTGTAGGTCGTGGTGTCGTTGACCTTGACCTCGGCCCCGGACAGCAGCGCGTCCACCATGTCCGCGGTCACGCGCGCCAGGTCGCGGGTGTCCTTGAAGATCGTCGAGTACTGCTCGCCGGCGATGATCGACTTGACCGACGGGACTTCCGCGTCCTGCCCGCTGACCAGCGGCATCCTCATGCTGCCGCTGCCGTAGCCGACGCCCTTGAGCGAGGACAGCACCCCGATCGAGATGCCGTCATAGGGCGAGAGCACGGCGTTGAGCGTGCGGTTCGAGTAGTAGGCGCTCAGCAGGTTGTCCATGCGCGCCTGGGCGGTGGCGCCGTCCCAGCGCAGGGTGGAGACGTGGTCCATGCCCATCTGCCCGCTGGGCACCGCCAGCTTGCGGGCGTCCATCAGCGGCTTGAGCACCGACATCGCGCCGTCGTAGAAGAAGTAGGCGTTGTTGTCGTCGGGCGATCCGCCGAACAGCTCGATGTTGAGCGGCCCCGGCGCCTGCGGGAGCTTCAGGCCGTTGACCAGGGAGGTGGCCTGCAGCACGCCGACCTGGAAGTTGTCGAACGTCGCGTAGTAGTCGACATGCGGCGTGTTGCGGATCAGCCGGTCGTAGGCGATCACCTTGGTGCCGGCAGAGGCCGCCTGGGACAGCACGTCGGAGAGCGTGGTGCCGTCGATCGAGGCGACGACCAGGACCTTGGCGCCCTGGGTCAGCATGTTCTCGATCTGCGCGAGCTGGTTGGGCACGTCGTCCTCTGCGTATTGCAGGTTGACCGCGTAGCCGCGCTGCTTGAGCACCTTGGTGATGTTGTCGCCGTCCGCGATCCAGCGCGCGGAGGACTTGGTGGGCATCGCGATGCCGACGGTGCCCTTGGCCTGCGCCCATGCGGGGCGGGCAAGCGTCGCGGCTCCCAGCCCCGCCGCTCCCACCATCGACGCCGTCAGGAAAACCCTTCGTTTCATGGCCTCTCTCCCTCGCCTTCTTGTTTCTTCTTGCAGTGGTGGTTCGTTGTAGCGACAGAACGTCTAGCGGTCGATGAAGTCCTCCACGACGACCCTGCGCCCGAGCATGAAGGCGTCCGCCACGTGGACCAGCGGCGCCAGGTCCACGTCCGACGCGCCGGTCGCGGCCAGCTCGACGAAGCGGCGGTAGATCGCGTCGTACTCGGCCTTCGGCGAGTCGAGCCGCAGGCGGCCGTCCTGGCGCAGCGTCTGGCCGCCCCCGGACAGGGCGAGCGAGGCGCCCTCGGCCTCGACCTCGATGTCCCAGGTCTGCGTCCCGGCATGGCGCCAGTCGAAGTCCGCCTCGATCTTCGCGCCGTGGCCGTCGGAGAACACCAGCCCTGCGGCGATCGGCGTCGCGCGGTTGGCGGGGAACGACAGCTCGGCCGAGGCCAGGAACACCGGGCGCGGCAGGATCGCGGTCAGGATCGACAAGGCGTTGATGCCGGGGTCGAACACGCCGAGCCCGCCGGGCTCCCAGATCCATTGCTGCCCCGGGTGCCAGACCCGCACGTCCTCCTTCCAGGCGACTCGCGCCGAGAGGATGCGCAGGTTGGCCAGGATGCGGCGCGCGGGCTCCACCGCCGGGGCGAAGCGCGAGTGCCAGGTCGCGAACAGGGTGCGCCCTGCCCGCGCCGCCGCCTCGACGAGGGGCGCGATCTCGGCGACGGCGATGCCCGGCGGCTTCTCCAGCAGGACGTGGCAGCCGGCGGCGAGCGCCGCCGCCGCCAGGGCGTGCCGGCCCTGCGGCGGCGTGCACAGCGCCACCGCGTCCACCGCCATGCCGGACGCCAGCAGCGCCGCGAGGTCGGGGAAGCACGCCACGCCGTCCAGCGTCGCGTTCCGGCTGGCCACGGCGACCAGCTCGATGCCGGCGGTGTGGGCGATCGAGGGCAGGTGCTGGTCGCGGGCGATCTTGCCCAGGCCCACCAGGGCGAGGCGGATCATGCCGGCCCGCCCAGGGC
>CAXSES010000081.1:0-3760 GCA_964236225.1 uncultured Acetobacteraceae bacterium | reverse complement strand
GGGTCGAGCCGCCGGGCGATCGCCAGCAGCCCCGCGCGGGTGTCGGGATGCAGCGGGGCCAGCGGGGCGCGCACCGCGTCGGACGCGATCACGCCGCCCTCGGCCATCAGCACCTTGCAGGCCAGCAGGCCGCACTGGCGGTTCTCGTGGTTGATCAGCGGCAGCCAGCGCGCGTAGGCCGCCGCAGCGTCGTCGGGGCGGCCGTCGAACCAGGCGTCGGTGATGGCGCGGATGCCGTCGGGGTAGGCGCCGCCGGTCATCGCCCCCGTGGCGCCCGCCTCCAGGTCGGCCATCAGGGTGATCGCCTCCTCGCCGTCCCACGGCCCCTCGACCGCCTCGCCGCCCAGCTCGATCAGCGCGCGCAGCTTGGCCGCCGCCTGCGCCACCTCGACCTTGAAGTAGGCGACGTGCTCCACCTCGCGGGCGAGGCGCGCCAGGAAGCCGGCAGACAGCGGCGTGCCCGCCGCCGGCGCGTCCTGGACCATGACCGGGATGTCGATCGCGTCGGAGACGGCCTGGAAGAAGTCGCGCACGCCGGTCTCCGGCACCCGGATCGTGGCGCCGTGGTAGGGCGGCATGACCATGACCATCGCCGCGCCCGCGTCCTGCGCCGCGCGCGAGCGGGCGGCGCAGATCGCGCTGCTGAAATGCGTGGTCGTCACGATCACCGGCACACGGCCGGCGACGTGCTCCAGCACGCAGCGCATGACGCGGTCGCGCTCCTCGTCGGACAGGGCGAACTGCTCGGAGAAGTTGGCGAGGATGCAGAGTCCGTGCGAGCCGGCGTCGATCATGAAGTCGACGCAGCGCCGCTGCCCGTCGAGATCGAGCGCGCCGTTCGCGTGGAACACCGTGGGCGCCACGGGGAAGACGCCGCGGTAGGGGCCTGCGTGCATCGCCGTGCGCCTCAGTGGTTGTCGCGCGGCACGGGCGAGCCGGTGCGCCCGACCAGGAAGTCGAGATCCGCGCCGTCATTGGCCTGCAGCACGTGGTCGACGTACATCTTCAGGTAGCCACGCTGCGCGTGCGCGGGCGGCGGCACCCAGGCGGCGCGGCGCTCCGCCAGCTCGGCGTCCCCGACGTGCAGGTGGAGCGAGCGCGCCGCCACGTCCAGAGTGACGAGGTCGCCGTCGCGCACCAGCGCCAGCGGCCCGCCGGCGGCCGCCTCCGGGGCCACGTGCAGCACCACGGTGCCGTAGGCGGTGCCGGACATCCGCGCGTCCGAGATGCGGATCATGTCGCGCACCCCCTGCCGCAGCAGCCTGGCCGGGATCGGCATGTTGCCGACCTCGGCCATGCCGGGGTAGCCCTTCGGCCCGCAGTTCTTCAGCACCATGACGCAGCCAGCGTCGATGTCGAGCGCCTCGTCCTCGACGCCCGCGTGCATCGCCTCGACGTCCTCGAACACCACGGCGCGGCCGGTGTGGCGCATCAGCTCCGGCGAGGCGGCGGACGGCTTGATCACGGCGCCGTCCGGGGCGAGGTTGCCGCGCAGGATCGCCATGCCGGCCTCGGGCTTGAACGGCAGGTCGGGCCTGGTGATGACCACGTCGTTCCAGCACTGCGCGTCGCTGACGTTCTCCCACATCGTGCGGCCGTTCACCGTAGGGGCGTCGCGGTGCAGCAGGCCCTGCTCGCCGAGGCGGCGCAGCACCACGGGCAGGCCGCCGGCGTAGTAGAAATCCTCCATCAGGTAGCGGCCGGAGGGCATCAGGTCGACCAGGCAGTGCACGCCGCGCCCGAGGCGGTCGAAATCGTCGAGCGACAGGTCGACGCCGATGCGCCTGGCGATCGCGATCAGGTGCACCACCGCGTTGGTCGAGCCGCCGATCGCGGCCAGGGTGCGGATCGCGTTCTCGAACGCCTCGCGCACCAGGATCTTGGAGAGGACGAGATCCTCGCGCACCATCTCGACGATGCGGCGTCCGGCCATGCGGGCCAGCTCGTTGCGGCGCGCGTCGACGGCGGGGATCGCAGCGTTCTCCGGCAGGCCGACGCCGAGCGCCTCCACCATCGAGGCCATCGTCGACGCGGTGCCCATGGTCATGCAGTGCCCGGCGCTGCGGTTCATCGCCGATTCCGCCTCGTGGAACTCGGCCAGCGTGATCTCGCCGGCGCGGAGCTGCTCGCTCATCGAGATGATGTTGGTGCCCGAGCCGATGATCTGGCCGCGATAGACGCCGCGCAACTGCGGGCCGCCGGAGACGCCGATCGTCGGCAGGTCGGCCGAGGCCGCGCCCATGAGCAGCGCGGGGGTGGTCTTGTCGCAGCCCATCAGCAGGACGACGCCGTCGAGCGGGTGGGCGCGGATCGCCTCCTCCACGTCCATCGAGGCGAGGTTGCGGAACAGCATCGCGGTCGGGCGCATCGTCACCTCGCCGAGCGAGGAGACCGGGAACTCCAGCGGGAAGCCGCCCGCGTCGAGCACCCCGTAGCGCACATGCTCGGCGAGGGTGCGGAAATGCGCGTTGCAGGGGTTCAGCTCGGACCAGGTGTTGCAGATGCCGATGACCGGCCGGCCCTCGAACTGGTCCTGCGGGAAGCCGCGGTTCTTCAGGAACGAGCGGTAGTAGAACCCCATCTTGTCCTGGCGGCCGAACCACGCCTCGCTGCGCAGCGGCCTTGGCTCGCGTCTGCCGCCATCCGACACCGCCTCGTCTCCCCGTCGTCGCTCTTGTCCCGCAAGGCGATCCTTTGTCGCACCGGGATATGGGAGTGCAACTCTCGTGTAAACACCGGTGTTCCTCGCCAACCATACCAGTTCCGGCATGGGTCAGGGGAAGACATGTGATGCTGCGCAGCGACCTGCTGGCCCGAACCCCGCTGAAGCTGCGCCATCTGCAACTGCTCGTGGCGCTCGACGACACCCGCACCCTCGCCCGCGCGGCGCAGCGCCTGCGCACGACGCAGCCGGCCGCCTCGCGCCAGCTCGCGGAGATCGAGGCGATCGCCGGCGTCGCGATCTTCGACCGCCTGCCGCGCGGCCTGAGCCCGAACGGCTACGGCGAGGTGATGCTGCGCCGCGCCCGCATCGCGCTCACCGAGCTGTCGCTGGCCGCCGCGGAGCTGGACGAGATGCGCTCCGGCCAGAGCGGCACCGTGGCGCTGGGCGCGGTCACGGCGCCGGCGCTCGACACCCTGGTGCCGGTGCTCTCCGGGCTGCAGCGCACCCACACGCAGCTCAGGCTCACCGTGCAGGTCGACACCAGCCAGGCGCTGATCCGCGCCCTGCTGGAGAGCCGGCTGGATTTCACGCTCGCGCGCATCCCGCCGGACTTCGACGCCCGCGCCCTTCAGTACCGCGAGGTGGCCGAGGAGGAGCTGGTGTTCCTGGTGCGCGCCGGGCACGCGCTGCTCGACCGGCCGGCCCTCGCGCTCGCCGACATGGCCGGCCTGCCCTGGGTGCTGCAGCCGCCGGGCACGCTGCTGCGCAAGCGCGTCGACCTGGCGTTCCGCGCCGCCGACCTCGCGCCGCCGACGCGGGTGCTGGACACGACGTCCGTGGTGCTGACGCTCGCGGCGATCACGCGCAGCGACGCCGTCGCCGTGCTCAGCGTCTCGGTCGGCACGCTGTTCGGGCCGGACGGCCCGGTCCGGCGCCTGCCCCCGCCCGCCGACGCGCCGCGCATCGCGGTCGAGCCGTTCGGCCTGATCCACCAGCGCGACCGGCCGTTCTCCCCGGCGGCGCAGCTCGTGTTCTCCGCGGTCGAGGCGGCGCTGTTCGGGGCGGCCTGAAGGAAGCAAGGCCAGGGCTCTGCCC
>CAXSES010000080.1:7767-10631 GCA_964236225.1 uncultured Acetobacteraceae bacterium | reverse complement strand
AGGCGGAAGGCCATGATGTCGCTGAGCTGCTCGAAGGCGACGTTGCGGCGCTGCATCTTCTCCCAGATCGAGTACGGCGACTTCTCGCGGCCGCTGACCTCGACCACGGTGATGCCCTGCTCGCGGCACACCCGGGTCAGCTCGGCGCGGACCTCGTCGATCACGTCTGCGCCGAGGCCGCGCAGGTAGTTCAGCCGCGCCTGGATGGTGGAGTCAGCTTCCGGCTCCAGCTCCGCGAAGGCGCGGGACTGAAGCTCGATCTTGACCGCGTCCATGCCGATGCGCTCGGCGAGCGGGGCGTAGATGTCCATGGTCTCGCGCGCGATGCGCAGGCGCCGCGCGTCGCTCTCGATCAGGCCGAGCGTGCGCATGTTGTGCAGGCGGTCGGCGAGCTTGACGATCAGCACGCGAATGTCGCGGCTCATCGCGAGCACCAGCTTGCGGAAGTTCTCCGCCTGCTTGGTGCGGTCGGACTGGAGTTCCAGGCGGGTGAGCTTGGTCACGCCGTCGACCAGGCCGGCGACGGTGGAGCCGAAGCGCCTGGTGATCTCGGTCAGCTTGACCGACGTGTCCTCGATCGTGTCGTGCAGAAGGGCGGTGACGATGGAGCCCTGGTCGAGCCGGTAGCCGGCGAGGATGTCCGCCACCGCGAGCGGATGGGTGATGTAGGGGTCGCCGTTGTCGCGCTTCTGGTTGGCGTGGGCGCTCGCGGCGAGGTCGTAGGCGGCGCCAATCAGGCCGGCGTCGGCCCTGGGATCGTAGAGCAGGACGCGGCGAGAGAGGTCGGCGCCGGGATCGGGCTCGGGCGCGCTTGCGACGCCGTCCGGGGCACGGACAGGCGAGACACGCGATGCGCCGGGTGTCAGCATCGGGCGTGGACGAACAGGCCGCGCCTGTCCTCTGGACGGGCGGGCCTGGCGGGACAGCTCAGATCAGCGGCGCGAACGGCCGCCAAGCTCCGCCTCGATCGCGGCCTCCATGTCCTCGGGCGACAGCTCCTCCACGGGCAGGGTCTGCGCCTCCTCGTCGGCAGCGACATCCTGTAGGCCGAAGATGTTCTGATCGGTCGGGATGAGGTCGAGCACCTCCTCGTCGGCGGGCTCCGGCTCCGGGGCACGCGAGAGCGACTTCACCAAGTCGCCGTGCAGCCTGACAAGGTCCACGGTCTCGCCGGCGATCTCGCGCAACGCGATGACCGGGTTCTTGTCGTCGTCGCGCTCGACGGTCAGTTCCTCGCCGCGGCTGATGTTTCGCGCACGCTGCGCTGCGATCAGCACCAGCTCGAAGCGGTTGGGAATCTTCTCGACGCAGTCCTCGACGGTCACGCGCGCCATGCGGTGGACCCCTTGCATCTGTGATGTCCGAAGCGACTGGATGTAGAGGGTGGGCTGTAGCGGCGCAAGTCCGAAGGCAGAAAGCAAGGTTGGGCTCTGCCCGAACCCGCCAGGGCGAGCCGCCCTGGACTGGCTTTACTTGAGAAGAGGCAGGTCCAGGGGCGCTGCCCCTGGCGGAGTTTGAGGCAGAGCCTCAACCTTGCTTTCTTCAGGCAAGCCGCCGCACCCCCTGCGGCGGCAGTGCAGCGATCATCTCCTCGATGCCCTGCCGCAGGACGGGGTGCCGCCAGCCCGGCGCCACGTCGCGCAACGGCTCCAGCACGAAGCCACGCAGGTGCGCGCGCGGGTGCGGCACCACCGGGTCGGGCGCCGCGCGGACCAGCGCGCCGGCCTCGTCCATGGCGATCACGTCGAGATCGAGGGTGCGGGCGGCGTTGCGCTCGGAGCGCCGGCGGCCGTGCCCGTCCTCGATGCAGTGCAGGGCGTCCAGCAACGCCGCAGGGTCGATGCGGCCGGCGAGTCGCACCACGCCGTTGACGTAGGGCGGCTGGCCGGAGGGCGGCACAGGGTCGGTCTCGTACCAGGAGGACACCGCCTCGACGCGCAGGCCCGGGATCAGTCCCAGAGCCTCGACCGCCTGGCGGCAGGTGGCGAGCGGGGTGGTGCCGGAGCCGGCCGGGAGGTTGGCGCCCACCGCGACCAGGATCACCGCTCTGCCCTCGCGCGGCGCGACGCGGCGGTCCAGGCGGCGCGCAACGCTTTCTCCACCTCCGGTGTGCTCCTATGGTGGGGGCGTCGGGCCAGCGGCCGGCCCAGCCGAGGTATCGAGAGGATCATGGGATGGCCTTCCTGCCGCACGAGCGCACCTGCCTGTTCATTGACGGCGCCAACCTCTATTCCGCATCGCGCAACCTCGGCTTCGACGTCGACTACCGCAACCTGCTGGCGTATTTCCGCCGGCAGACCAACGTGGTGCGCGCGTACTACTACTCGGCGCTGCTCGACACGGAGGAGTACTCGCCGCTCAAGCCGCTCACCGATTGGCTGGCGTACAACGGATACACGCTGGTGACAAAGACGGCACGCGAGTTCACCGACGCGATGGGGCGGCGGCGAGTCAAGGGCAACATGGACGTCGAGCTGGCGGTGGACATGCTGGAGCTGGCGCCGCGCATGGATCACGCCGTGCTGTTCAGCGGCGATTCCGATTTTCGCAGGCTGGTGGAGGCGGTGCAGCGCCTGGGTGTGCGAGTCACCGTGATCTCCTCCGTGCGCACCACGCCGCCGATGGCGGCCGACGAGCTGCGCCGCCAGGCCGACCAGTTCCTCGACCTCGCCGAGATCGCGCCGGAGTTCACCCGACGCCAGACGGAGCCGCGGGCCCGCCCGGTCGTGCGTCCACCAGCCGAGCCGTTCACCGATCCCGGCGACGCGGGCTGAGGGGCCAGGCAAGCGATGTCCGCCAATGCCCCGACCCGCGATGTCCCCACTCGCGACACCTCGACCCGAGACGCCCCGACTTGCGACGCC
>CAXSES010000080.1:1650-7667 GCA_964236225.1 uncultured Acetobacteraceae bacterium | reverse complement strand
GACGCCCCGACTTGCGACGCCGCGACCCGCAGCGCAGCGTCCGACGACGAGGCGGACCCGGCCACGCCGCCGCGCGACTGCCCGCTCTGCCCGCGGCTGGTGGAGTACCGCGCGGCCAACCGCCTCGCCAACCCGGCATGGTTCAACGGCGCGGTGCCGGGATTTGGCGATCGCACGGCGTCGTTCCTGGTGGTGGGCATGGCGCCCGGGGTGCGCGGCGCCAACCGCACGGGGCGGCCGTTCACCGGCGACCACGCCGGCATCCTGCTCTACCAGACTCTGCTGCGGCACGGCTTCGCACGCGGCACCTACCTCGCCGAGCCGGATGACGGGCTGGCGCTGGTGGGTTGCCGCATCGTCAATGCGGTGCGCTGCGTGCCGCCGGCGAACCTGCCGAAGCCGGACGAGGTGCGCACCTGCAACCGCTTCCTGGCCGCGGAGTTCGCGGAGATGCCGGAGCTGCGGGTCGTGCTGGCGCTCGGCGTGCTGTCGCACAACGCGGTGCTGCGGGCGTGCGGCGTGCCGCTGGCGCGGGTGCCGTTCCGCCACGGCCAGCGCCACGAGCTGCCGGACGGGCTGGTCCTGGCCGACAGCTACCACGTGTCGCGCTACAACACGAACACGGGGCTGCTGACGGAGGCGATGTTCGACTCGGTGGTGCGCGACATCGTCGGGCTGCTGCAATCGCCACGGTGAGGATTTCGGGATGAGCGGAGCGGCGCACTGAGCGACGGCCCCGCGGGGGCCGGACCTGCTGCGGCGGGCGTGCCCGGCCGGGCCGAGGTGGAGCGGGCGGTGGCCGACGGGCTGGCGCGCTACTTTGCCGACCGGCGGGCCAGAGTGGCGCCGTTCGTGGACCGGCACTTCACCCTGCGCGGCTCGGCCTCGCTGCACCGCGCGGCGCTGGGCTGGGACCTTGCGCGCGCGCCCGCCAACCTCGCGATGTCCGTGCCGCAGGTCGGCGTGCGGATCGCGGCGGGCGTGGCGGGTCGCGTCGGCGCCACGGGTGCGGCGAGGCGGCTGGGCGCCACGCAGTTGCAGATGCGCACTGACGTGTCGCGCGAGATCGAGTGGCTGGTCACCACTGAGCTTCTGGAGCTGCCGGCGGTGCAATCCGGTCGGGCGAGCGCCGTGGACGCGCTCGGCGCGGCGATCCTGGCGCAGCCGGGCGTGGGCGAGCCGCTCGCGCGGATGCTGGCGGCGATCGGGCGGCACGGCGAGGACCCGCGGTTCCGCGAGCGGCTGGAGGCGACGCTGGGCGAGTACGGCGGGACGCGGGCGGCGGCGGCGGAGATCGCCACCGGGCTGCTCACGCTGGGCACCGGCGCGGTGGCTGCGGGCAAGCTGACGCCGGGGGTGGCCACGCTCGGGCCAAGCCTCGCGGCCCTGGTGGCGCAGCAGGCGGCGGTGGCCTCGTTCCCGCTGGGCTCGGGGCTGGGGGGCGTGTACTACGGGCTGTTCCCGGCGGCGCCGTCGCTGGCGCTGGTGGCGGGGATGACCGGCGGGCTGGCGCTGGCGGCGACCGCGTTCGCGGCGTTCTCCGGGGTGCTGACCGACCCTGTGCAGCGCAGGCTCGGGCTGCACGCGCGCAGGCTCTCGCGGATGATCGACGCGCTGGAGCGGCAGGTGTGGGACCCGGGGGCGCCGGCCTACGCGGTGCGCGACCACTACGTCGCGCGGGTGATCGACCTGTTCGACTTGGTGGGAACGGCGTACCGGCTGGTGCGGTGAAGCAGGCAAGGCTGGGCTCCGCCTCAAAATCCGCCAAAGACGAGCCACCCCCGGACTAGTTTTTTCTGAGGAGCGCCGGTCCAGGGCGGCTCGCCCTGGCGGGTCTGGGCAGAGCCCAGCCTTGCTTGCTGGCGGGCCTGATGGTTCAGGCCGGAATCACGAGGCAGAAGGCTGGAACTGGCCGACCACCGGGCGGAGTAGCGGCCGCGACCGCCCGCCTAGCTGTAGCGTTCCTCGGCCCAGGGGTCGGCGTTGTTGTTGTAGCCGCGCGTCTCCCAGAACCCCTGGTGGTCTGCGGGGGCGAACTGGATGCGGCGCACCCACTTGGCGGACTTCCACAAATAGAGCCGCGGGACGAGGACGCGCACCGGGCCGCCGTGCTGGCGGGTGATCGGCTGGCCCTCCCATTCGTGGACCAGAAGCACGTCGGGCTGGTCGAACTGATCGAGGCGCATGTTGGTGGTGTAGCCGTCGTGGCTGTGCAGGATCACGTGGCGCGTGTCAGGCAGGACGCCGACGGCCTCGATCAGGGTGCGGGCGGGGACGCCGCGCCAGTGGTTGTCATAGCGCGACCAGGTGGTGACGCAGTGCATGTCGGAGACGCTGTCGGTCTCGCCCAGCGCGAGCAGGTCGGCGAGCGACAGCTCCAGGCGGCGCTCGACGGTGCCGTCGACGTGCAGGCGCCACGCGGCGGGATCGATGGCGGGCTGCTCGCCGAGGTCGAGGACGGGCCAGTCGCGGGTGAGGTGCTGGCCGGGCGGCAGGCGGTCGCGGGCGGGGTCGGCGCGGGTGCCGGTCAGGCCGCGGCCGGACTCGGCCCACTCGGCCTTGCGGGCGAGAAGTTTTTCGCGTTTGGCGGGGGTGTCGTCGGGCATGGTGAGTCCTTGAGGCGTGCGGCACAGGGCACGGTGGTTCTGACGCGAGCCGGGAGGCGGAGCAAGGACCTCAAACCGAGACACGACCCTGCCGCAGCATAGCTCGCGCGTCACCGGAACGACCGCGATGACGAAAGACTGACGGTTCCCGACATCATGCACAGACCCGATGCCGCACGACGACCTCCACCCGATCCTGCCGGTCAGACTGGACGGGCACGGCGTCCGGCTTGTTCGGCTGTCCGCCGGCCACCGGGACGCGCTGGTGGGGGTCGTGCGGGACGGTGAGCTATGGCGGCTGTAGTACACGTTTCCAAAGGCGAGCCTTTGGCGGAGTCCAGAGGCAGAGCCTCTGGCCTTGCTTCCTCCGCTTCTCACCCCCGGTTGCGCAGCACCCGCGCCTTGTCGCGCTGCCAGTCGCGCGCCGCGATCGCGTGGCGCTTGTCCGCCTTCTTGCGTCCCTCGCCGACGCCGATCAGCACCTTGGCGACGCCGCGCTCGTTGAAGTGGATGTCGAGCGGCACCAGCGTCGCCCCGTCGCGGTTGGCGGCCCCCAGCAGCTTGTCGATCTGCTTCCTGTGCAGCAGCAGCTTGCGCGGCGCCCTCACGTCGAACTTGGACAGCACGCCGCCCTGGTACTCCGGGATGTAGGCGTTGAACAGGAACAGCTCGCCGTTGCGCTCGCCAGCCCAGGCCTCGGTGATGGTCGCGCGGCCGTGGCGCAGCGACTTCACCTCGGGGCCGTACAGCACCATGCCCGCCTCCATGGTCTCCTTGATCGTGTAGTCGAAGCGGGCCTTGCGGTTCTGCGCCGCGATGCCGTGCGAGATAAGGCCGCTCTTCTTCGTCGTCGTGGCCATGCTCAGGCCTCCGCGCGGGCGGGTGCGCCCTGCCCTGCCCCGAGCGTGGGGTGGCGGGGGGAGATCAGGCCGAGCGTCGCCATGGCGGCGCGCATCCGGGCGCGGGTGGGCTCGGTCAGCGGCGCCAGCGGCAGGCGGCAGCGTTCCGTGCCGTGGCCGAGCAGGCTGGCGGCGTATTTGGCGGGCGCCGGGTTGCTCTCGGCGAACATGGCGTCGTGCAGCGGCACCAGGCGGTCCTGCGCGGCAATGGCCTCTGCAAGGCGACCGGCGGCCCACAGGCGGTGCAGCTCGGCGCAGTGGCGGGGCACGATGTTGGCGGTGACGGAAATGCAGCCGTGGCCGCCGGCGGCGAGGAAGGGCAGAACGGTGTGGTCCTCGCCGGACATCTGGCAGAAATCCGCCCCGCATGTGATCCGGGTGTGCAGCGGGCGGGTCAGGCTGGCGGTGGCGTCCTTGACACCGACGATGTTGGGGTGGCGCGACAGGCGGCCCATGGTCTCGGGCGTCATGTCGACGACGCTGCGTGGCGGGATGTTGTAGATCACGATCGGCAGGTCCACGGCGTCAGCGATCGCGGTGAAATGCAGGAACAGGCCCTCCTGCGTTGGCTTGTTGTAGTAAGGCGTGACGACGAGGGCGGCGTCGGCGCCGGCGGCGCGGGCGTGGCGCACCAGCTCGATCGCCTCGGCGGTGCTGTTGGAGCCGGCGCCGGCCATCACCGGCACGCGGCGGGCGGCGACCTCGACCGTGACGGCGACGACGCGGCGGTGCTCGGCGTGGCTGAGCGTGGCGCTCTCGCCGGTGGTGCCGACGGGGACCAGGCCATCCGTCCCCTGGTCGATCTGCCACTCGACGAACTCGGCCAGGGCGCGCTCGTCCACGGCGCCGTCGGCGCGCATCGGGGTGACGAGGGCTGCGAACGATCCGCTGAACATGGCACGCACTCCTCGCCCTTCGAACGGAAAGTTAAGGGGCAGGGAAGGCGGAAGCAAGCAAGGCCGGGCTCTGCCCGGACCCGCCAGGGGCGAGCCGCCCCTGGACCCGGCGCAACTTAAGGAAAGCCGGTCCAGAGGCGGCTCGCCCCTGGCGGAGTTTGAGGCTCATGCCTGGAGCTGGGGCCTTAACCTTGCCTGCTTCCTGGCCCTTCGCACCGCTTTCTGGCCCCGAACAGACCTCATCGCCTTCCGGAAGCTCCCTGCCCCTGTATGCTCCGCGCCGATGCGCGCCCTGCCCTCCTTCCTGCTGGCGATTGCCGTCTCCGCCCTGGGCTGCGCCCGGGCGCAGGTCATGCCCGACACCGCGGCGCGCACCGACTCCGTCGACATGGCGATCGCCGACTCCGAGGTGGCGCCCGGGTCCGAGCGGTGGGCGGCGGCGGCGCGGCGCTCCGCGGACCCACTGGCGCCGCGGCTGGCGACATACCTGCGGCTGGTGGCGGACCGGGCGGGCGCGGTTGACCCGAGGGTGGCGGCGCGCTTTCTCGCGGACAACCCTGTCTGGCCGAACCGCGCGCTGCTGGAGCGCCGGCTGTCGGACGGGATCGCGGCGGCGGGCGCGGATGCGGTGGTGCTGCCGCTGTGCGCGGCAGGGCTGGCGGGCACGGCGGCGGCACGGCTGCGCTGCGCGGAGGCACAGGCGCGGGCCGGGCAGCCGGATGCGGCCGCGGAGTCGGCGCGGGCGGCGTGGGTCGGCGGGCTGGACGACCCCTCGGCGGAGTCGGCGTTCCTGCAGGCGTGGAGCGCCGCCCTGACGCCGGGCACGCAGGAGGCGCGCTTCGGCCGGCTCGCGGGCGGGGACGTCGTTGCGGCGGCGCGGCAGGCGCTCCGGCTCGAGCCTCCTGCGCGGCAGGGGGCGGAGGCGCGGCTGGCGCTGCGGCGCGACGCTCCCGGAGCGGCGGCGCTGGTGGCGGCGCTGCCGGACGCGGCGCGGCACGACCCGGCGCTGGTGCTCGACCTCGCGCGGTTCCTGCGGCGGGACGACGCCTCGGGGGAAGCGGCGCTGGCCGTGTGGCGCGCGCAGGGCGGGGCGGCGGAACTGGCGAGCGCGCCGGAGCGGCGGACAGGGTTCCGCACGGAACGCGAGAGGCTGGCCCGCCAGCTCCTGCGTGCCGGCGATGCAGCAGGGGCGCTCGCGCTGATGAGCGAAGGCGCGCGGGTCGCGGCCCAGGCCGGCGGCGATGCGGGAGACGCGGAGTTCCTGGCGGGGTGGATCGCGCTGCGGCGGCTGGACGACCCGGCGGCGGCGGCGGGGCATTTCGCGGCGCTGGCGGCGGGATCGCGGGCCGCGATCCCGCAGGGTCGGGCGCATTACTGGCTGGCGCGCACGGCGGCGGCACGCGGCGATGCAGCCGACGCGCGCGTGGAGTACGCGGCGGCGGCGGCGTGGCCGGTGACGTTCTACGGGCAGCTCGCGGCGCTGGCGCTGGACGGCGGCGCAGCGGCGGGTGGCGGCGCGGCGCCGCGGCCGGGCGCAGGCTTCGGGCCGGACCGCGCGGCCGGCGGCGTCGTGCCTGCGGGTGGCCCGGCGACGATGCAGGGCGAGGCGGCGGGGC
>CAXSES010000080.1:0-1550 GCA_964236225.1 uncultured Acetobacteraceae bacterium | reverse complement strand
CGGCTGGCGGCGCTGCGCGATCCGGCCTGGACGCCGGCAGAGGCGCTGGCGTTCTCCGGCACCGAGCTGGCGCGCGCCACGGAGCTGCTGGTGGAATGGGGCGAGGCGCGGCGGGCGCGGGCGTTCCTGCTGCGGATGGGCGAGCTGGCAGAGGACGGGCGCGGGCGCGCGCTGGTGGCGGCGCTGGCGCTGCGCCTCTCGGTGCCGGAGGCCGCGGTGGCGGCAGCCCGCCAGGCCGGGCGCGCCGGCGCGATGCTGTTGCAGGCGGGCTGGCCGGTGGACGTGCCCGGCGGGACCGTCCCTGACGCAGGGGCCGGCGGCGTGGAGCGCAGCGTGGTGCTCGGCATCGCGCGCCAGGAAAGCAGCTTCGACCCCGACGCGGTGAGTCCGAGCGGGGCGCGCGGCCTGATGCAGATGATGCCGGCCACCGCGCAGGAGGTGGCGCGGCGGCTGGGCGTCGCGGCCAGCACGGCGGCGCTCACCGCGGACCCGGCGCTCAACGTGCGGCTGGGATCGACCTACCTGGGCGGCCTGCTGGCGCGCAACGACGGGGTGCTGCCCTACGCGGCCGCGGCCTACAACGCAGGGCCGACCCGGCTGCGCGAGTGGCTGGCGAGCGGCGATCCGGCAGACGGAGGCGACATGATCGACTGGATCGAGATGATCCCCGTGGCGGAGACCCGCAACTACGTCCAGCGCGTGATCGAGAACGTGGTGGACTACCGCGCACGGCTCGGCGTCGCGGCGCCGCACCCGCTGGCGCGGTGGCTGGGGTGACGGGCCCGGGGGCCGAAGCAGGCCAGCAAGGCCAGAGGCTCTGCCTCTGGACTCCGCCAAAGGCTCGCCTTTGGGAACCAATACTTAAGAGACGGGTTTCCAAAGGCCTCAGGCCTTTGGCGGGTTTGGGCAGAGCCCAACCTTGCTTGCTCCAGGCACGCCAGCGGTGAGGCGCCGCGTGGCGTGGCTGGTGGCGAGCGTGGGCGGGGTGGGCACGCTGCGGCCGGCGCCGGGGAGCTGGGGGTCGCTGGCGGCGGCGGTCGCGGGTGCGGGGCTGGTCGGGCATCCGGGATGGCTGGCGGGGGGAGTCGTGGCGGCGTCGCTTGGGGGGGTGTGGGCGATCCCGCGGGCGGGCGGCGGGCACGATCCGGGCTGGGTGGTGATCGACGAGGTGGCGGGGCAGTGGCTGGCGATGCTGGGGCTGGCGGGCGGCGTCGGCGGCGAGAGGCTGGCGGGGTGGGGGCTGGCGGCAGGAGTGGCGATGGCATTCGCGCTGTTCCGGGTGTTCGACGTGGCCAAGCCGGGGCCGGTGGGCTGGGCGGACCGCCACGAGGGGGCGGCGTGGGTAATAGGCGACGACCTGATCGCGGGGGGGATCGCGGCGGGAGTGTTGCTGGCGGGGCGGGTGGTGGTGGGGTGAGAACCGGGGATGCGGTGGCATGATACCAACGGCCCTTGAGTGTGACCGGTAAGGCAAGCAAGGCCAGAGGCCCCTCCTCCAAGCATGGTCCTCTGGACTCCGCTAAAGGCAAACCTTTAAAAACCAATACTTA
>CAXSES010000079.1:0-10637 GCA_964236225.1 uncultured Acetobacteraceae bacterium | reverse complement strand
CTTGGGCCATTGGAATGGGCAGCGGAGGGGGAGCCCAGGCCTGCCTGCCTGGCGTGCGCCGCGCTCATCGGGCGTGGGTCATGGCGTAGAGCGCGTCGTGCGCCGGTTCCGGGCTGGCCGCGGCCGGGCGGTGCCGCCTGCCGTGCACAAGGGCGAACACGCAGGGCACGAACATCAGCGTGGCGAAGGTGGCGACCAGCAGGCCGCCGATCACCGCGCGGCCGAGCGGGGCGTTCTGGGTGTTGCTCATCGACATCGGCAGCATGCCGATCATCATCGCGAGCGCGGTCATCAGCACGGGGCGCAGCCGGCCGTAGCCGGCCTCGACGGCCGCGCGGATGGCGTCGCCGTGCTCCTGGAGCCGCTCGCGGGCGAAGGAGACCACCAGGATCGAGTTCGCGGTCGCGGTGCCCATGCACATGATCGCGCCGGTCAGCGCGGGCACGGAGACCGTGGTGTGGGTGAGGAACAGGCTCCACACGATGCCGGCGAGCGCGCCTGGCAGGGCGGTGATGATGATGAAGGGGTCGAGCCAGGACTGGAAGTTCACCACGATCACCAGATAGACGAGCGCCACCGCCAGGGCGAGGCCGCCGAGGAGCTGCCGGTAGGCGTTGCCCATGGTCTCCGCCTGGCCGTGCACAGCGACCTGCGCGCCGCGCGGCAGCTCGGGGCGCATCGCGGCGATCGCGTCGAGCACCGCGTCGTTGACCGCGCCGAGGTCGCGCCCGGCGTTGCCGGCGTAGATGTCGATTACCGGCAGGATGGCGTAGTGCGACACGGACAGCGGCGAGCCGGTCTGGGTGATGCGGCTCAGCGCGCCGAGGAGCTGCGGGGTGGTGCCGGACGGGTTGCCGTCGCCGCGGTCGATCGGCACCGTCTCCAGGTCGCCCATGGTGGCGAGCTGGGATTGCGGGGTCTGGAGGTTCACCAGCCGCGACACGCCTGTCTTGGCGTCGAGCCAGTAGGTGGGCGCGGTCTGGCCGCTGCCGGACAGGGTGGACAGGGCGTTGCCGGCGATGTCGCTCTCGGTGAGCCCGGTGCCGAGCGCGAAGGTGCGCGCGGAGGCGATGCGCAGGGTCGGCTGGTCCATGGCCTGCTCGACGATCGGGTCGGCGATGCCGGGGATTCGGCGCATGCGGGCCGCGAGCTTCTGGGCGAAGGCCATGTTGGCGGCCTGGTCGCGCCCGCTCACCTGGACGTCGATCGGCGCGGGCAGGCCGAAATTGAGGATCTTGGCGGTGATGTCGCCCGGCAGGAAGGTGAACTCCGTGCCCGGGAACAGCGAGGGCAGGCCGTGGCGCAGCGCCGCCTGGTAGCGCTCGATCGGGGCGGCGGCCTCCTTGAGGCTGATTGTGACGTCGCAGTCCTGCGGGCCGATGGTGCCGCTGGCGTTGTACGCCTGGTTGATGGCGCTGATCGGCAGGCCGCAATTGTCGATGACGTTGCGCACGTGGCCGGGCAGCAGCCGCTCGATCGCCTGGTTGACGAGCACCGCGACCTTGCCTGCCTCCTCGATCCTGGTGCCGATGGGCGCCCTCATGTGCATGTCGATCTCGCCGGAGTCGATGCCCGGGAAGAAGTCGCGCCCCAGCGGCAGGATCAGCAGCATCGAGGCCAGGGTGAGCGCCATGAAGCCCGCGATGAACCGGCCGCGCCGCTCCACCGCGCTGGCGAGCAGGGCGCGGTAGCCGTCGCGGAAGCGGGAGAAGCGCCGCTCGAAGCCGCGCTGGAACCGCGTGGCCGGGCCTCCGGGGCGGCGGGGCCCGTCGCGGCCGGACTCCGCCTCGGCGCGGTGGGCGGCGACCTGGGCGGGCAGCAGGAAGGCGGCCATCGTCGGCACCAGGGTGCGGCTGAGGATGAACGAGGCGACCATGGCGAAGATGATCGCCTCCGCCAGCGGCAGGAACAGGTAGCCCGCCACGCCGGAGAGCTGGAACAGCGGCAGCCACACTATGCAGATGCACAGGGTCGAGACGAAGGTCGGCCCCACGATCTGGTTGGCCGCGTCGATGATCGCGGGCTCCAGCTCCTGGCCGGTCTCCAGGTGGGAGTCGATGTTCTCGATCATCACGGTGGCGTCGTCGACCAGGATGCCGACGGCGAGCGCCAGGCCGCCCAGCGTCATCACGTTGATGGTCTGGCCGAGCCAGGACAAAGCCAGGATCGAGCACAGGATCGACAGCGGGATCGAGGTCGCCACGATCAGCGTCGAGCGCCACGAGCCGAGGAACAGCAGCACGATGAGCCCGGTCAGCACGGCCGCGGTCAGCATCTCCTCGACCACGTTCTCGACCGAGCTGCGCACGAAGGCGGAGGCGTCGTTGAGCGGCGTGATGGTCACGCCCGGCGGCAGCGTCTTCTCGACCTGGGGGATCTTGGCCTTGATGCCCTCCACCACGGAGAGCGTGGACGCGCTGCCGGTCTTGATGACCTGGAGCAGCACCGACTGGAGCCCCTTGACGAGGACGATGTTGGTGAGCGGCTGGGTACCGAGATAGACGTGGGCGACCTGGCCGAGGGTGACGGTGGCGCCGTCCACCTGCTTGATCGGCAGGGCGTTGAAGCTCTCTATCTGGCGCGGCGAGGCGTTGGTCTCGACCAGGTAGTCGAGCGCGCCGATCTTCTGGTCGCCGGCCGGCAGCACGATGTTCTGCGTGCCGAGCGCGCGCGACACGTCGGCGGCGGAGAGGTTGTGCGCGAGCAGCTTCTTCTGGTCGAGGTCGACCTCGACGTTGCTGGTGTTGCCGCCGTAGGGGAACGGGATCGCCGCCCCCTTCACCGAGACCAGCGCCGGGCGGATCAGGTTGGTCGCGATGTCGAACAGCTCGGAGCCGGTCATGCCGGCGCCCGCGATCTGGAGCGACAGCACCGGCACAGAGGAGGCGTTGTAGACCAGCACCTGCGGCGGCGTGATCCCGGTGGGCATCTGCTTGAGCACGCTCTGCGAGGCCGCGGTGATCTGCGCCTGGGCGACGGCGACGTCGGTGCCGGGCTGGAAGAAGATCTTCACGATCCCGCGCCCGTACAGGGACGTGCTCTCCATGTGCTCGATGTTGTCCACCGTCGCGGTGAGCGAGCGCTCGTAGTAGTACACGACGCGGCCGGACATGTCGTCCGGGGTCAGGCCGGTGTAGGTCCAGATCACCGAGACCACGGGGATGCCGATGTTGGGGAACACGTCTGTCGGCGTGCGCAGCGCCGCCAGCCCGCCGAACATCAGGATCACGATCGACAGCACCACGAAGGTGTAGGGCCGCTTCAGCGCGACCACGACCACGGCGTTCATGCGCGCGGCGTCGCCGGGCGGGAGCGTCGGAGGCTCGGCATCGTCGGGTGGACCTCGCGTTGCGTTGCACTGATAGCCGGGATGCCTGCGGCGGGACGTGAAATAGCAGCAAGGTTGGCTCCGAGGCCATCGCTCGTCGTGTCTCGTCCTGAAAGGCCAGGGCTCTGCCCCGTGCCTGCAAGCGGGGGCCTGCCAGGGACGAGCCCCCTCGCCTGGCGCTTCCAGCGGCCCAGGCGGGCCGCCGGACCCTTTGGCCAGCCTCG
This sequence comes from uncultured Acetobacteraceae bacterium, assembly GCA_964236225.1. Classification (GTDB taxonomy): domain Bacteria; phylum Pseudomonadota; class Alphaproteobacteria; order Acetobacterales; family Acetobacteraceae; genus CAXSEF01. The sequence goes on along the minus strand of CAXSES010000079.1, from coordinate 7,085 downwards.
CCCTTGGACTCGGCGTTACTTGATGGTCGACTAAGCGTGAACTAGCTCGCCCGCGTCCTCGGTCGTGTTCTCGTTGAAGCGCGACCGGTGCGACCGAAGCTCTTGGAGAGACGCCGGGTTCAAGGCGAGGATGCGCAGCACGCTGTCGGCAGACTTGCTCAGGAGCAGGTCGCCCGACTCGTATCGCTGGTAGGCGCGAGCACCGCCGCCGAGTATCAGGCCGGCCTCGACCTGTGAGAGGGCGAGCCGCTTGCGGATTGCCTTGATCTCGTCGGGCGTGAGCAGCCCGGCTTCCCTGGCCTTCATCAGGTTCAGGGCGCGGTTCGAGACTTTCCTGTCCATCGCTGAGTGTACGCTCTCACCGTCCCCCGCTGGATACCAGCCCGGCAAATCGACGGTGACTTCCTGCTCCCGATACCGGAGTGTAAACGGGCGAGTGTCACGCCGCAGCGTTTCCCCGGTCTCCGGATCGATGGTTGTAGCCGCGTCCAAGTCCATGTCATTTCTCCTTGGAGGACATCAGCCTGAAGCCGGTTTCCTCGGTCCAAAAATACTTGATGTAGAGGACATACTTGCCATAGGGCACGTGATAGACATCTTGCCAAAGACTCGGGTTGTTTACTGAATCCATTGATTTGTGGAAATGTATCCGCTCCATTGTCCGGATAACCGCGATGATTTCCGCATCTCCGAAGCCAATCGCGCCCGCGCTGGACGAGACGGTCCTGGTCGCAAAAGGTGCCCCCGCGTCGGACATGGATGCCTTGAAAGCCGCAAGATCGTGTCTGGGTGCACCATGGTCCATACATGTATAATATGTATCATAATGATGTATCTGTCAACATCCGGACGTACGCATAGACCGGGATGCCTGTGTCGACCCACCCTGCTGCACGCCGCCATTATAGGGGCGTTACTTAGGTCGTGGTTTCCAAGGGCGAGCCTTTGGCGGGGTCCCCATTTCCAGGCATGGGAAGCAGAGCCCCTGGCCATACCTTTCTGCTCCTGAACCTTCCTTTCTGCTCCTGAACCGGGACACGATCCGTCGTCGCCCGGCGTTGCCGGCTTCCGCGCCGTGCCGCGCGGTGCCAGTGTCGGAGCCATCAGGGCGTTGCCGCAGGAGGAACCGACCAGTGGACGAGAGCAGGCGGCGCGTGATCGGGATTGGTGCGGCGCTGGCGGGCGCGCTGGCGGCGCGGGGCGCCACGGCACAGGCGGCGGGCGAGCCCGCCCGCGCCGCGCCCGACGACGCGGCGGCGGCCCCGGACGTGGCGGCTCCGCCTCCGGCGTTGCGGCTGCTCAGCTTCGCGGGCGCGGACGGCGCGCCGCGGCTGGGCGCGATCGGGGCGTCGGGCCGCGTGGTCGACCTCCGGGCCGCGTCGGGCGGCGCCGGGCCCGCGGACATGCGGGCGCTGATCGAGGGTGGCCCGACGGCGCTGGCGCAGGCGCGTCGCCTGGCCGCCGCGCCGGGTCCGGACGCGCCGGAGCCGGGCGCCCTGCGGCTGCTGGCGCCGATCGCGCCCCTGACCCGCAACGTCTACGCGGTCGGCTGGAACTACCTGGAGCATTTCGAGGAGGGCAACAGCCGCTACGGCAAGCGCGACCTGCCGACGCGCCCGGTGTTCTTCACCAAGGGCGTGCACACGCTGAACGGCCCGTTCGACCCGATCCCCTTCGATCCCGCCGTGTCCACCCAGATCGACTGGGAAGGCGAGCTGGCCGTCGTGGTGGGGCGGGGCGGGCGCAACATCGCCGAGGCGGACGCGCTCGGCCACGTGTTCGGCTACACCGTGATCAACGACACCACCGCGCGCGACATGCAGCACGACCACGGCGGCCAGTGGTTCAAGGGCAAGAGCCTCGACGGCCACGGGCCAATGGGGCCGTGGATCGTGCCGGCGGCCGACCTCGACTTCGACAACCTCGACCTCCAGACGCGGGTCAACGGCGTGGTGAAGCAGTCGGTCAACACCCGGCTGATGTACTTCAAGGTGCCGCGCATCGTCGCCGAGCTGTCGCGCGGCATGACGCTGGAGCCAGGCGACATCATCGCCACCGGGACGCCGTCCGGCATCGGCGTCGCGCGCACGCCGCCGGAGTTCCTCAGGCCGGGCGACGTGATGGAGACGGAAATCGCGCAGATCGGCACGCTGCGCAACGTGATCGGGGCGTGAGGCAAGGCCAGGGGCCCTGCCCCTGGACCCCGCCAGGGGAAGCCCCCTGGACGGCTTTGCTTAAGTCATGGGATCAAAGGGTCCTCGGACCCTTTGCGGGTCTGGGCAGAGCCCAGCCTTGCCTGCCTCACGTCACGCTCACCGTGTCGCCCACGGCGATCCGCCCGTCCTCGACGACCTCCAGGTAGACGCCCAGGTCGGGGTGGCCGAACGCCTGCACGATCGCCTTCGGCAGCCGTGTGTCGCGTTCGGCGGTCGCCGGGTTGACGTCGATCGCTGCGCAGCGGCGGGTGCGCTTCGCGCCGCGCAGCCTGAGCGCGCCGATGCGCACCTCGCGCCCCACCCAGTCCAGCTCCGCCCCCGGCTCCGCGCCGTCGAGCGCGATGTTGGCGCGGAAGCGCAACGGGTGCAGCGCCACGCCGACGATCCCAGACAGCGCGCGCACCGTGGCCAGGTTGACGACGGAGACCGCCCGCATCATCGCCGGCGACAGCTTGCTGACGTCGGTGAACTTGTGGCCAGGGGCGGAGACGACGCGGATGCCGCCCTGCGCCGCGGGGCCCGCGAACGCGGTGAAGAACGCGCCGGCCGCCTCGCGCCCGTCCGGTGCGGACAGGTCGGCGCGCAGCAGGGCGGCGCCGTCGCGCGAGACGTCGAGCACGCCGGTCACGGGGTCGAGACGGGTGCGCAGGCCGGCCAGGGCCTCGTTGGCGCGCAGCATCAGGAAGTGGCCCTTGTCGAGCGGGACCGGCCGCGCCTCGTCGAACAGCGTCGTGCCCAGGGCGAGCGCGTAGGCGCGGTCATGGGCGAGGCCGCCGTCGCGGGTCAGGTCGAGGAAGGGCAGCGGCTCGGGGGACAGGCCCTTGATGGGGTAGCGGTGGAGGTCGACGACGCGGGGCATGGGGGTCCTTGGCGGCAGGAAAGGCAAGGCCAGGGCTCTGCCCTGGACCCGCCAGGGGCAGCGCCCCTGGACCGGCACACATCAGGAAGGGGAGCACCGGCCTTCGTCGGGGTTTCCAAAGGCGAGCCTTTGGCGGGGTCCCCGCTTCAAGGCATGGGGGCAGAGCCCCTGGCCTTTCTTCCCTACGCCACCTGCATCTCGCCCAGGTAGGCCTCGCGGATCACCGGGTTGGCGCGCAGCTCGGCCGCAGTGCCGGACAGCACGACGCGCCCGGTCTGCAGCACGTAGGCCCGGTGCGCGATGCTCAGGGCCATGGCGGCGTTCTGCTCGACCATGAAGATCGTCGTGCCCTGGCGGTTGATCTGCTCGATGATGTCGAAGGTCTGCTCGACGAGCAGCGGCGACAGGCCCATCGACGGCTCGTCCATGCAGATCAGCCGGGGGTGGGCCATCAGCGCGCGGCCAAGAGCCACCATCTGCTGCTCGCCGCCCGACATCGTGCCGGCGACCTGGCGGGTGCGCTCGCGCAGGCGGGGGAACAGCGCGAACACCCGCTCCAGGTCGCGCGCCACGTCGGGGCCGCGCTTCCTGACGTAGGCGCCCATCTCCAGGTTCTCCAGCACGCTCATGCGCGCGAACAGGCGGCGCGCCTCCAGGACGGGGGCGATGCCGCGGCGGACGCGCTCTGCGGTGGACAGGCGCTCGATCCGCTGGCCGTCGAACAGGACCGCGCCCGCGCTGGGGCGCACGGTGCCCATGATCGTCTTCATTGTGGTGGACTTGCCGCAGGCGTTGCCGCCGAGCAGGCAGACGATCTCGCCGGGCTCGATGGCGTAGTTCACGGATTTGAGGACGTGCAGGTCGCCGTAATGGGTGTCGACGTCGCGGAACTCGAGCAGGGGCATGGGGGGGGCCGTGGCAAGGGTGACGCATGGGTGGGGCGGGCCGGCACCGTCGGTCATGCGATGAGCGCGATCAGCTTGACGCGCACCTCGGCGAGTTCCGCGGCGCTGACCCGGCCCTTGCGGGCGGCTTTGCGCGCGCGCCAGTCCTGGCTCTTCACCTGGTCGGCCAGCACCACGCTCTGTGGCGTACTGGCGAGGGCGACCTCGAACGGATAGCCCTTGATCCGCGTCGTCGTCGGGCAGCAGAGCATCAGCCCGGCGCGGCCGTTGTAGCTCGCCGGGCTGAGCACCAGGGCGGGGCGGTGCCCGGCCTGCTCGTGGCCGGCCTGCGGGTCGAACTGGAGCCAGACGATGTCGCCGGCGTCAGGGACATAATCCGGGGATGCTACCAGGATTCGCGTCCGACAGGGGAGCCGGTATCGACCAGGTCGTGGCGGTTCTCGTCGGTGATGCCGGCGACCAGGGTTGCGAGGTCGTAGCGGGTGGGCGCGAGCGGCTCGATGACGATGAGGCCGCCTTCCTCGCGCACATCGACGGGCTGGTCCAGGCGTACGTGGGCGGCCTCCAGCACGGCGGCAGGGATGCGCACGGCGGCGCTGTTGCCCCATTTCTTCACGACGCCTTGCATGGTGGCCCCTGCTCCTGATGTCTCTACATCGTAGACACGGGCCAGGGGTGCCGGCAAGGGAGCCGTCGGGCCGTGGATTGCTGCGGCCGTGAGCGCGAGCGTGCGGCTGTGGCATCTCACGGTTTCTCACATTTCGGTATGGGAGAGGTGCAGGCATCTTCACGGGCCATCGTCAAATCCGGTTTTCCTTGCGTGAGGTGGCTAAAGATTGCATGCCGGTTAACTACGGCTATCATGAATGCAACAACCTTGGAGTGATAGCAAAAGATGCCTGCGCAATGGGAGATTTTCGAGGAACGCATTAGACACGTCTACGATGCCCTTCTCAACTTGAAGGACGAAGGTACTATTGTTGCCCGTGACGTAAAATTAAGAGGAAGAGACAGTCAGTTACACCAATTCGATGTCTACTATAATTTCTCAAGAGCTGGTGTTAATCATTCTGTAGCTATTGAATGCAAAAGTAGTGGTCGTCCGATTGAGAAGGACGAAGTGTTGGCTTTTAAGGCTAAAGTCGAAGACATTCCAGGGCTTCGCGGATTAATGGTGGCAGCTAACGGTTTTCAGGAAGGAGCACGGCTGTTCGCTGACAGGAACGGCATTATCGCCATAGAAGCGGCTGATTTGCCAGGAGTTGGTGAACTTCTTGGTGCTCGACTGGAGAGTGTCGTGCTTCCCGACGAGACTACGATAGGCGAGCCGTTCTGGGCGATCTACGAGATGCGCAATGGTAAAAACACAGGTGCACCTCTCGGCAATTTAGAAAGTAACCCAAAGGTTGGTTATTTATTTTTATCGAAAGCTTCCACGCAGCGATTTCTTACTTCCGACCCATCTTTGTCATCTGACAAGTGGGCGACAAGAGGTCTGCCTCAGCGTTGCTTAAGGTCTTTCATTCTTACTATTGACTGCTTCCGTGGTCTCCCAATGGAGAGTTCTAACCTGAAGATAGGTAGCGCCTCAAAAATCCAGCAATCGCAACCGGTTAGAGAGTGCTAGGTATCTCTGGGTTAGCACTCTCTCCCAATGATCGTGGCAAAGCGAAACAGCGATGGAACAGTCGAGGGGTGTACATATCAAAGGCAACTTTTTATCGACGAGTGGTATATCGGACGGACGCTAATCGCGGCGGAGCCGCAAGTCATGCCTGGCCGGTAAATCCGGCTTCGTTGATCACCACCATGTGGCCACGGTGATCGGTCTTGTCTGCCTCTAGGGGGCAGCGGCACGCCAGTGACCGGGATAGGTGCAAATCAGGCATCGATGAAGCAATGAGCCTGTGGCTGGTTCTTGCCAGACTTAGCTGTAGCCAGGTTAGCGTGACCAGGGCAGCAGGTCGTCAATCCGGTGAGTGGCGCGGCTTTCCAGCATAAGCGTGAGGCTGGCACGCAGCCAGACACTCAGCCACGATGCGCCGCTTGGACATCAGTCCCTGCTGAACGGCTGGATTCTCAAGGCCCAGCCTTGAGCGGAGTCCAGAGGCAGAGCCTCTGGCCTTAACTTTCTTGCTCACGCCGGCACATCTTCCCGCGCGCCCCGCCCGAGATATGCGCTCAGCACCCGCTCGTCGCGCCGCACCACGGCGGGCGGCCCTTCGGTGAGCTTCACGCCGTGGTCGAGCACGATCACGGTGTCGGCGAGGCGGACCACGACGTCGAGCTTGTGCTCGATCACCAGCACGGTAAGGCCGGACTGGTGCAGGGCGCGGATCTGCTCGGCCAGCTCCAGGGTCTCGGCGGGGTTCATGCCGGCGGTGGGCTCGTCGAGCAGCAGCAGCCTCGGGCCGGACGCCAGCGCGCGGGCGATCTCGACGCGGCGCCGGTTGGCGTAGGACAAGCCGCCGACGTTCTTCGCGAGGCGGGGCAGCAAGCGGTTGCCGAAGCAGGCGACGATCCGTGTGGCGCGGGCGCGGGCGTCGCGTTCCTCGCGCCGCGTGGCGGGCAGGCGGAGCACGGCGCGCAGCGGGCCGGCGCGCAGTCGCGAGTGCGCGCCGATCAGGACGTTGTCGAGCACGCTGAGCGTCGGGAACAGGCGGATGTTCTGGAAGGTGCGGGCGAGGCCGCGGCGCAGGATGCGGTCGGGCCCGAGGCCGCGTATCTCCTGGCCGTCGAACAGGATCGAACCGCCCTGCGCGCGGGCGAGGCCGGTGATGGCGTTGAACAGGGTGGACTTGCCGGAGCCGTTCGGCCCGATCACCGCGACCACGCCGCCCTCCGGCACCATGAGGTCCACGGCGTCGAGCGCCACCAGGCCGCCGTAGCGCACGGTCAGACCGCGCACCTCCAGCAAGGCGCGGGGCGCCGCCGCCACGTCGCGCGGCGTGCCGAAGCCGCCGAGCGCCGCGAAGCCCTCCTGCGTGGCGCCCGGCCGCGAGACGTCGGCGTGCTGTTGGGCGAAGGTGAGCGCGGCGGCGGAGCGGCTTGCGGGGATCAGGCCGTCGCGGCGGAACAGCATCATCGCGACCAGCACGACGCCGA
>CAXSES010000078.1:0-10790 GCA_964236225.1 uncultured Acetobacteraceae bacterium | reverse complement strand
ACCGGAAGATGTTGTCGACGAAGAACAGCACGTCCTGCCCTTCCTCGTCGCGGAAATACTCGGCCAGCGTCAGCCCCGACAGAGCGACCCGCGCCCGCGCGCCCGGCGGCTCGTTCATCTGCCCGTACACCAGCGCCACCTTCGACCCGTCGGTGTTGCCCTCGCCGAGCTTGATGACCCCCGCGTCCATCATCTCGTGGTAGAGGTCGTTGCCCTCGCGCGTCCGCTCGCCCACGCCCGCGAACACCGACACGCCGCCCGCGCCCAGCGCCACGTTGTTGATCAGCTCCTGGATCAGCACCGTCTTGCCCACCCCCGCGCCGCCGAACAGCCCGACCTTGCCGCCCTTCAGGTAAGGCGCCAGCAGGTCGACCACCTTGATCCCCGTGACCAGGATTTCCGAGCTGGTCGCCTGCTCCTCGAAAGTCGGCGCAGAGCGGTGGATCGGCATCCGCTGCGAGGACGGCACCGGCCCGCGGTCGTCGATCGGCTCGCCGATCACGTTCATGATCCGCCCGAGCACGCCCGGCCCCACCGGCATCGAGATCGGCGCCCCGGTGTCCTTGACCTCCTGGCCGCGCACCATCCCGTCCGTCGTGTCCATTGCGATGCAGCGCACCGTCCGCTCGCCAAGCTCCTGCGCCACCTCCATCACCAGCACGCGCTCGCCCATCCTGGTGACCAGCGCGTTCTGGATGAACGGCAGCTCACCCTCGAACTGAACGTCCACCACCGCGCCGGTGATCTGGCTCACGCGGCCGACGTTGTTGCGCGCCCCGGTGTCGGACATGGCTTCATCCCCATCAACTGCGCCGAAGCGCACAAACCCAAGAAAGCAAGGCTGGGCTCTGCCCAGACCCGCAAAGGGCCTGAGGCCCTTTGATCCCCCTCCATGAGGAAGGGCAGTGAAGGCTAGACGGCCTCGGCGCCGGAGATGATCTCGATCAGCTCCTTGGTGATGTTGGCCTGGCGCGTCCGGTTGTAGTTCAGCGTGAGGCGGTTGATCATGTCGCCGGCGTTGCGCGTCGCGTTGTCCATCGAGCTCATCCTCGCCCCGTGCTCCCCCGCCCCGCTCTCCAGCAGCGCACGATAGATCTGCACAGACAGGTTCTGCGGCAGCAGCCGACCCAGGATCGACTCCTCGTCCGGCTCGTACTCGTAGATCGCCTGCGGCCCGCGCGTCGCCGCCTCGTCCGCAGGGCGCTCCGGCAGCGGCAGAGGGATCAGCCGCATCTCCGTCGGCACCTGCGAGATCACCGACACGAACCGGTTGTACACCAGCGTGCACACGTCGAACTCGCCCGCGGACAGCATCGCCGCGATCCGCTCCCCAAGCTCGCGCGCCTGCGCGAACTCGACCCGCTTGACGCCCGCGTAGCTGACCTCGTGCACGATGTTGCCCGCGAACTCGCGCCGCAGGTAGTCGCGCCCCTTGCGCCCCACCGTCATCAGCCGGACGGTCTTGCCCTCGCCCTCCAGCCGGCGCGCCATCACCCGCACCATCCGCCCGACCTGCGAGTTGAACGCCCCTGCCAGCCCCCGGTCCGCCGTGATCGCCACCAGCAGGTGCACCTGGTCCCGCCCGGTCCCCGCCAGCATCCTCGGCGCACCCGGCGAGCCCGCCACGCTGCCCGCGAGCGAGCCCAGCATCCTCTCCATCGCCAGCGCGTACGGCCGCGCCGCCTCCGCCTGGCTCTGCGCCCTGCGCAGCTTGGACGCCGCCACCATCTTCATCGCCGAGGTGATCTTGCGCGTGGACTTCACGCTGTTGATCCGCCCGCGCAGGTCCTTAAGGCTCGGCACCGCCCGGCCCCTCTAGGCGACGAAGCGCTTGACGAGACCGTCCAGGAACGAGCCCAGCTTCGCCTCGACATCCTTCTTGATCTCGCGGTCGTCGCGGATCGACGCCAGGATGCCCGTGTCCCCGCTCCGAAGCTCGCCCAGCATCTGCGCCTCGAATTTTCCGATTTGCGGCAGGTCGATCTTGTCCAGGTAGCCGCGCGTGCCCGCGAAGATCACCACCACCTGCTCCTCCACCGGAACCGGCTTGAACTGCGGCTGCTTCAGTATCTCCGTCAGCCGCGCGCCCCTCGAGAGAAGATGCTGCGTCGAGGCGTCGAGGTCGGAGGAGAACTGCGCGAACGCCGCCATCTCGCGATACTGCGCGAGGTCCAGCTTGATCTTGCCAGCGACCTGCTTCATCGCCTTGATCTGCGCCGCCGACCCCACGCGCGACACGCTCAGGCCCACGTTCACCGCCGGCCGGATGCCGCGGAAGAACAGCTCCGTCTCCAGGAAGATCTGCCCGTCGGTGATCGAGATCACGTTGGTCGGGATGTACGCGGACACGTCGCCCGCCTGCGTCTCGATCACCGGCATCGCGGTCAGCGACCCCGCCCCGAACGCGTCGCTCATCTTCGCCGCCCGCTCCAGCAGCCGCGAGTGCAGGTAGAACACGTCGCCAGGATACGCCTCGCGCCCCGGCGGCCTGCGCAGCAGCAGCGACATCTGCCGGTACGCCACCGCCTGCTTCGACAGGTCGTCGTAGAAGATGACCGCGTGCATCCCGTTGTCGCGGAAATACTCGCCCATCGTCGCGCCCGTGTAGGGCGCGAGGAACTGCATCGGCGCCGGGTCGGACGCGGTCGCCGCCACCACGATGGAATACTCCATCGCGCCGTACTCCTCCAGCGTGCGCACGATCTGCGCCACCGTCGAGCGCTTCTGCCCGATCGCGACGTAGATGCAGTAGAGCTTCTTGCCCTCGTCGGTGCCCTGGTTGGCGACCTTCTGGTTGAGGATGGTGTCGATGATCACCGCCGTCTTGCCGGTCTGCCGGTCGCCGATGATCAGCTCGCGCTGCCCGCGCCCCACCGGGATCAGGCTGTCGATCGACTTGATGCCGGTCTGCATCGGCTCGTGCACCGACTTCCTGGGGATGATCCCAGGCGCCTTCACCTCGACTCGCATCAGCTTGGTGTCGACCAGCGGCCCCTTGCCGTCGATCGGCTGCCCCAGCCCGTCCACCACGCGCCCCAGCAGCCCGCGCCCCGCCGGCACCTCCACGATCGAGCCGGTGCGGCTGACAGTGTCGCCCTCGCGGATGCCCTTGTCGTCGCCGAAGATCACCACGCCGACATTGTCTGTCTCGAGGTTCAGCGCCATGCCGCGCAGCCCCACGGACGGGAACTCCACCATCTCGCCGGCCATCACATTCTGCAGCCCGAACACGCGCGCGATGCCGTCGCCAACGCTGAGCACCTGCCCGGTCTCTGCGACGTTGGCCTCGCTGTCGAAGCTCGCGATCTGCTGGCGGAGGATCTCCGAGATCTCGGCGGGACGGATTTCCATGTCAGGCGGCTCCCTTCATCGCGTACTGCAATCTCTGCAGCCGGGACTTTATGCTTGAATCGTAGAGACGGGCGCCAACACGCACGACGACCCCGCCCAGCAGACTCTCGTCCACCCGCTCGTCGATGCTGACCCGGCCATACCCCGCCTCGATCAGCCGCGCCCGGAGCTGCTCGCGCTGCACGTCGGACAGCCTGTGCGCCGAGGACACCTGCGCCAGCACCACGCCGCGCTTCTCCGCGACCAGGGCCGCGAACGCCACCACGATCGAGCGAAGCTGCGACAGCCGGCGGTTGTTGGCGACCACGCCCACGAAATCCTGCACCGTCTTGCCGAAACCCTGCTCCGCCAGCACCGCCGTCACCGCGACGCGCGCCTTCTGCACGTCCACCAGCGGGCTCTCCAGCAGGCGGCGCAGCGGCTGGCTCTCGTCGATCAGACGCCCGAGCGCCTCCATCTGGTCCACGGCGGCGTCGAGCGACTTCTGCTCGTCGGCGAAACCGTACAGCGCCGCCGCGTAGCGGTCGGCGAGGCCGCCGCCGCGGGAGAGGGTCGTGACGTCTGCGGCCAAAGGGGGATTCCGTCATTCATCGATGTGCGGCACCTGTGCCGGTCGCGGGGCCTCTACCATGGGGATGCAGGGCACGCAACGCCGACCCGCCCTCGCGGCGGCAAGGCCGGAGGCTCCTCGGCCGGACTTCATCAAGGCCAAGTCCCTGGAATCCCGTTCACTTAATTGCCACAGCCCTCATGCCTGAAGAAGGCAGCCCCTGGAAGAAGGAAGCCTCCGGGAGATCCCGGCGGGGCCCGGCCCTGGCTGCCGATCGCCTTCCCGACAGGCCTGCCACCGGGCGCCCGCTCAAACCCAGCGGCCAGCCAGCCACACCCAGCCGGCGCCTCGCTGCTCCCAGCGCCCGTGAACGAAGTGCGGGCGCGCCGCCTTCCGCGCGACGTAGTGCCCGGGATGCCAGGTGTAGCCGGCGGCGTCGCGCAGGTAGTGCCCTGGCTCCCACACCAGCCGCGCCGGCTGATGCGGCGGCCGCGGGACACGCTCTGGGAGCGGCGGCGGCATCGGCCCGGGCCCGGCCGACGCCACGGGACGCGGAGCCCGCGCCGGCGTGCCTGCGCAGCCGGCCAGCGCGAGGCCGCCCAGCACGAGACACAGCGCCGCGGCAGCGGCGGAAGAGGTGGATCGATCCATCCCCTCGGGAATACCGCTTGTAGGACCCGCTCGGAAGAGTACCGGGAGGAACCAGATGCGACGGGCGTTCAGGCAGGCAAGGCTAGACTCCCCCTCGCCTGGCCCTTCCAACGACCCAAGAGGGTCGTCGAAACCTTTGGCCAGTCTCGCCCCTGGACCCGGCACAACTTAAGTATTGGATTCCAAAGGCGAGCCTTTGGCGGGGTCCCCGCTTCCAGGCATGGGGGCAGAGCCCCTGGCCTTGCTCGCAGGACCAGCGACACGCGAGGGCGGCTGGCCGAAGACCTTCGGCGGAGCCGGGAGGCGGAACACCTCGGGCCTCGCCCTTGTCGTTCCCTGCTAGTCGGGTCGGTCGAAACGTGGCTCCGTGCGCCGTACGGCAGCGGCACGCCCCGGCACGCCGAGCGCGATGTCGCGGGTGCGCGGCGCCGGCGGAATCGGCGGTCGGCCCGGGAGAGGGTCGTGGGGCGGCACCGGCTCCGGGACAGGATCGGTCCAATCCGTGGCGAGGTCCCGGCTCACGCCGCGATCCGGCAAGCGCAGCGCCAGCGATCGCAGCTCCGCCTGAAGCTCCTCCAGATGCAGTTCGAGACCGTCGAGCCGCGACTTCACGCCGAAGGTGGCGAACGGCATCAGCAGGAACGCCAGCGCGAACAGCACGCCCACGACCACGAGCAGCGTCTGCACCCACCAGGGCACCCAGTCCGGAAACGCGAATGGCAGCTCCATGGCGCCAGCGTATCACCGCACTGCGCCGGGACGGAATGGGGAACGCCGCACCAAGACGTGGACGCCGGCGGAACCGCCTTCCTGGTCGCGGATCGTGCCCCAGAGGGCAATGCCCGAGTCCTGGAGCAGGGACCCGCGAGGAGCGAGCCGTCCCTCGGACCTGCCTGACCCAAGAAGTGGATGCCAAAGGCGCGCCTTTGGCGAGGTCTCCGCTTCAAGGCACTGAGGGCAGAGCCCCTGGCTTTCCTTACCTAGCTCTTAAACCGAGACCCGGCCTAGTCGCGCCACCACTTGACGGGCTCGGGCGCGTCACCGTCTCCGCTGCCGGGCTGCCGGGCTGCCGCGGACAGGCCGCCCGCCGACCCGCCCCCGTGCCCTGCCTCGTTCCCGTGAGACCGGGCGCCGAACGCGGGTCGAGCGTCAGGCGCGGCCCGCCTGCGCGGGGCGGCGTCGAAGGCGTGCCGGGCGGCGGCAAGCTCCTCCGAGCGGACCTGCAACTCGGCGCGCAGGGCCTGCAACTCCTGGTCGCGCGCCCGGACCTGCGACAACGCCTGCTCGAGATCGAGCTCCGCGTGACCCAGCCTGGTCTGCACGCCGTGCAGGGTAGCGGTGACGTCCTGCAACGCCCGCTCGGCGGCATGTCGGGCCGCGCGGTCCCGGTCCACGGGATCGGCCGCCACCGGCTCCGGCGCCGGCATCGGCCGCTTGGCCTCGCGCGTCTCGGTCCGCGCCAGCGACAGGCGCACCACCGGAACATCGCCATCCTGGGCGAAGCGGTGGCGGCCCGCAGGAGCGTGGGCCTGGGGAGTGGACCGGGGAGCACGGGCGGACCTGCCGCCACTCCCCAGGCCGAGAAGCACATTGCGCATGTGCTCCTCGTCGCGCTTCGCGGTGTCCAGGATGTCCGGGGCGCGATTCGTGTCGTCTCTGCTCAAACGTAAGGGTATCCTGTGAAGGAGACGGCCGGGCATTGCCTTGCAGGCGCCCGAAACTTCTGTCTCGGCGATGTCCCGGAGAAACGCGGCAACTGACAGGATCGGCACCCGGGCCCGCATCCGTCATGGACATCAACCCGGTGCCAGAGCACGCCAGGCCCGTCGGTGTCTGCAAAGGCGCGCGAGGCACCGGAGAGTTCCAGCCCGCACGAGACGGGCCAATACAGGTCCGCCCAACACCGGTCCGCGAGGGTCGTTCAACCGCAACGCGGCACAGACTCGACTAGAAACCCGATAGCACGACGCCACGGCGAACGCCAGAGCACCCATATCGGCGTGGTACCCCGGCCTGGAAGGCCAGGACTCCGCCCCGGCTTCAAGGCGCGACCTGACGGGGCGAGCACCCCCGGACCCGCATCCGCCCAGGCCCGCGGCACGCCATGGCGCGGCGCGGCGCCGGCAGAGGGCTTGCGAAGGACTTCGCCTTCCGGCGGTCCGGGCAGGGCCCGCCTTGCCTTTCTGCCGCCGTCCCCGCGCCCATGCGGGCCGGCCCCGTTCAGGACGCGGCGCCGCGCTCGCGGCCGATCAGCGCCAGCCCCTCGGCCACGGACACGAACTCGCCCCCGCCCGACACCCGCCCCGGGGAGAAGCGCTGCTCGAACAGCCGCCGGATCGCCGGCGTCAGCGCGGTGCCGCCGGTCAGGAACACGCGGTCGATCCCGCCCGCCGCCACGCCAGAGCGCGCCAGCGCCTCGTCCACCGTGGCCGACAGCCGGGCGAGGTCGGGCGCGATCCACCCCTCGAACTCGGCGCGGGTGATCTCCCGCTCGATCGCGAAATCCTCGTGGCGGAAGCGCAGAGTGGCGACCCCTGCGCGCGACAGCTCCGCCTTCGCCGCCGCCACCGCGCCGTACAGCCCGTACCCCGCCTCGTCCTCGATCAGCCGCGCCAGCGCCAGCAGCCGCTCCGGGTGCGCGGCGTGGCGGGCCACCTCCGCGATCTCGCGCAGCATCCGCGGCGTGCGCATCATCGACAGCCTGTGCCAGCGCGAGAACCCGGCATAGTATTCCGGCGGCACCGGCAGGTCCTGGCCCATGACCGCGTAGGTGTCTCCCCGGCCGAGAAGCGGCGCCACCACGCGCTCCATGATCCGCGCGTCGAAGCTGTCGCCCGCGATGCCGATGCCCGCGCTGCCCAGCGCCGCGACCCGGCCCGCCACCCCGCCCGCGGACCCCGCAGGGACCCGCGGCTCGAAGCGCAGCACGGAGAAGTCGCTGGTGCCGCCCCCGAAATCGCCGACCAGCACGGTCGCCGCGCCGTCCAGGGTCCGGGCGAAGCGATACCCCGCCGCCTCCGGCTCCAGCGCCACCCCGACCTCCGGCCACCCGGCGGCGGCGAACCCCGCGCGCAGCCGCCGCTCGCCCAGCGCGTCGTCGGCCCGCTCGCCGGCGAAGCGCACCGGGCGCCCCGCCGTGATCCGGCCCGTCCGCGCGCCAGGGCCCGTCCCCGCGCCAGGCAGCAGGGCGCCCAGGAACAGCCCCACCAGCCGCTCCAGCGTGAAGCCCTGGCCGAACACCCGCGTCTCGGAGAAGCTGCGCTGCGCCAGGTATGTCTTCATCGACATGATCAGCCGGCACTCGCCGGGATCGTCGAGGTAGCGCTCCACCGCCCCGGGGCCGATCGCGTGCCGCAGCGCCCCGCCCGCGCTCCAGAAGCACAGCACGCTGCGAATGCTCTCCACCGCCGCGGCGGACACCCCGATGCGGGCGGAATGCAGCCCGCCCTCGTCGTCAGCCACCGCCACCACGCTGTTGGTGGTGCCGAAATCGACGCCGAGATGGGGCATGGACCACTCCGCCAGGGGAAGGCGAGGTTCTAGGAAGCAAGGCAAGGCAAGGCCAGGGCTCTGCCCCAATTCCTGGAAGCGGGGACCCGCCAGGGGGAGCCCCCCTGGACCGGCGCTACTTGAGTATTGGATTCCAAGGGGCTCGCCCTTTGGCGGGGTCCCCGCTTCCAGGCATGGGGGGCAGAGCCCCTGGCCTTCCTTCCCGCCCGCGAAAACGTTCCTCTCCCGCACGCGATCCTTGCGCTTCGCCGTCGTTCGGGCGACGCAGGCACGGCAGGGACCGGCGCGTCACGACGCCGGCGCAACGAGGGGCAGGCGGGATGACACACGACCAGGAGGTGGCGCGCGGCGTCACCCTGCAGCCGATCGCCGAGGTCGCCCGGCGCGCCGGCATCCCCGACTCCGCGCTCGAGCCTTACGGCCGCAAGATGGCCAAGCTCGGCCTCGACTACGTCCGCTCCGTGCAGTCCAACCCCGACGGCCGCCTCGTGCTCGTCACCGGCATCAGCCCCACCGCCGCCGGCGAGGGCAAGACCACCACCACCGTCGGCCTCGGCGACGCCCTGTGCGCCTCCGGCACGCGCGCCATCATCTGCCTGCGCGAGCCCTCCCTCGGCCCCTGCTTCGGCATGAAGGGCGGCGCCGCCGGCGGCGGACGCGCCCAGGTCGCGCCCATGGAGGAGATCAACCTCCACTTCACCGGCGACTTCCACGCCATCACGTCCGCCAACAACCTGCTCGCCGCGATGCTGGACAACCACATCTACTGGGGCAACGGCCTCGGCATCGAGGCGCGCCGCATCACCTGGCGCCGCTGCCTCGACATGAACGACCGCCAGCTCCGCGACATCGTGCAGGGCCTGGACGGCGCGGTGCGCGAGGACGGCTTCGACATCACCGTCGCCTCCGAGGTCATGGCCGTGTTCTGCCTGGCGCGCGACCTCCCCGACCTCCAGGACCGGCTCGGCCGCATGGTCGTGGCCACGCGGCGCGACGGCAGCGAGATCACGGCGCGCGACCTCAAGGCGGACGGCCCGATGGCGGCGCTCCTCAAGGACGCCTTCATGCCCAACCTGGTGCAGACCCTGGAGGCCAACCCCGCCCTGGTGCACGGCGGCCCGTTCGCCAACATCGCCCACGGCTGCAACTCGGTGATGGCCACCAGGCTCGCCCTCAAGCTCGCCGACGTGGTGGTCACGGAAGCCGGCTTCGGCGCCGACCTGGGCGCGGAGAAGTTCTTCGACATCAAGTGCCGCCAGGCCGGCATCGCGCCGTCCGCCGTGGTCGTCGTCGCCACGGTGCGCGCGCTCAAGATGCACGGCGGCGTCGCCAAGAACGCGCTCGGGCGCGAGGACATCGACGCCGTCGCCCGCGGCCTCGTCAACCTGGAGCGCCACGTCGAGAACATGCGGGGCTTCGGCCTGCCGGTCGTGGTGTGCGTCAACCACTTCACCTCCGACACCGAGGCCGAGCAGGCCGCGATCCGCGACGGCATGGCCAGGCACGGCGTCGAGGTCGTGGTCTGCACCCACTGGGCCGACGGCTCGAAGGGCACGCTCGCGCTCGCCGACGCGGTGCGCGGGATGCTCGACGCCGGAGGCGCGCATTTCACCCCCCTCTACCCCGACGACATGAAGCTCGCCGACAAGCTGCGCACCATCGCGCAAAGGATCTACCGCGCCTCCGACATCGCGCTCACGCCCGCCATCGCCAAACGCTTCGAGGCGATCGAGAAGGCCGGCCACGGCCACCTCCAGGTCTGCGTGGCCAAGACCCAGTACAGCTTCAGCGCCGACCCCACGGAGCTGGGCGCGCCCTCCGGCCACGTCCTTCCGGTGCGCGAGGTGCGCCTGTCCGCCGGCGCCGGCTTCGTGGTCGCTGTGTGCGGCGAGATCATGACCATGCCCGGCCTGCCCAAGGTGCCGTCCGCGGAGGGCATCGGCCTGGACGCGGAGGGGCTGATCGAGGGCCTGTTCTGAGAAGCCAGGGCAGGCCAGGACCGGGTCCCCGCCAAGGGCAGGCCTTTGGCCTTTGAGCATGGCCGGCCGGGCAGGCAAGGTTGAGGCTCCGCCTCAAACTCCGCCAAGGGCAGGCCCTTGGAACCCTCTACTCAAGCAAGGCCGGTCCAGGGGCGGCTCGCCTCTGGCGGGCCTGAGCGTAGCTGCGCGAAGGTTCCAATGGACCGCTTGGGCCATTGGAATGGGCAGCGGGAGGAGAGCCCAGCCTTGCTTCCTGACAGGCCAAGGCGCGGAGCCGCTGACATGAGGCAACCCGCCGGTCCGAACCCGGACACGCCGCAAGGATCAGGTGCGCGCCGCCTCCGTGCGAGCCGGCTGCATCAGGACGTCGAGCGGCAGGCCGAGGG
This sequence comes from uncultured Acetobacteraceae bacterium, assembly GCA_964236225.1. GTDB lineage: Bacteria > Pseudomonadota > Alphaproteobacteria > Acetobacterales > Acetobacteraceae > CAXSEF01. Next base: position 363 of record CAXSES010000078.1, on the reverse strand, counting down.
CCGGGCTCAGCGCCCCCATCATCGCGGCGCCGAGCGCCCGGCGGCGGGCGAGCACGTCGGCCAGCTCCTGCTCGGGGATGCGGGTGAGGGCGGCGAGCAGGCGCTGGCTGATGCCGGTCTCGCCCATCCTCTCCCGGATCACGTCGATCGGGTCGGCGGGCGGGCCATCCCTGTGCCGCGCCTCGTAGCTCTCCGCCAGGGTGGCGAGCACGTCGAGGCGGTCGAACTCGTCGCTGCCCACGGCGGGGTCAAGCGCGGTCAGCCGCGCGATCTCGGCACGCGCGGCGGCGAGGTCCTGCTCGGTGCGGATGGGGCGGATCGTCATGCCGTGCGACGTAGGCAATGAAACCGCCGCAGGCAAGA
>CAXSES010000077.1:9453-10818 GCA_964236225.1 uncultured Acetobacteraceae bacterium | reverse complement strand
GGGGTCAGGTCAGCGGGCCGGACGGCGCCGCTCCTGCACCACGTCCAGGGACACCACCTCCCGCCAATCGCCTATCACGTTCTGGGTACACCCATGTTCCAGCCCGCTTATCCATCGCGTTGCTTGCATGACACCCGATGCCATGCCCTCTAGTAAGAGGGATGCAGCGGCAACGGATGCTCACGACATGATGCCTGTCGGCTCAGGCGCACCTTGGCGGTTTGGCGTCCTGTTCTCGCGGTCAGGCGTGACGGCGGCGGTCGAAACCACCCAGCTCAATGCCACGATCCTTGCGGTGGAGACGATCAACGCAGCCGGTGGTATCCGCGGCCGGCCGGTCGAGATGATCGCCTACGACCCCGCCTCGAACCCGAAGCAGTTCCACGTCCTCGCGGAGCGGCTGCTGGGCAAGGACAGCGTGCGGCTGATCTTCGGCTGCTACATGTCCAGCACCCGCAAGGCGGTGCTGCCGGTGGTCGAGGCGTACCGCGGCCTGCTTATGTATCCAACCCTGTACGAGGGTTTCGAGTACTCGCCGAATTGCATCTACACCGGCTCGGCTCCCAACCAGAACTCCCTGCCGCTGGCCCGCTACCTGTTCAGCCGCTACGGTAAGCGCATCCTGTTCGTCGGGTCCAACTACGTCTATCCCTACGAGTCGAACCGCATCATGGCGGACCTAGCGCAGCAGGCCCGCGGCAAGGTGATCGACGAGATGTACGTCCCGCTCGACGCCGGCCTGCAGGATTTCAGCAAAGCCATCGCGCAGATCGGCCGGACCCGGCCCGACATGATCTTCTCGACCGTCGTCGGCCGCTCGACGGCGGTGTTCTACGAGGCCTACCGCCAAGCGGGCTTCGACCCCGCCCGAATGCCCATCGCCAGCCTGACGACCAGCGAGGCCGAGGTGGCCGAGATGCAGCCGGCCGCCGCGGCGGGCCACATCACCGCCGCCCCGTTCTTCAGCACCCTGGACACGCCGGCGGCCACTCGGTTCGTGTCAGGGTTCCGGGAGCGCTTTGGAGGGGACGCGGCCGTGACAGCCGGGGCGGAGGCCGCCTACTTCCAGGTGCTGCTGGTGGCCAGCGCCATCGAGCGGGCCGGCACCGACAACCCCGGCCAAGTCCGCAAGGCGCTTGGCAATCTGGAGCACGACGCGCCGCAGGGACGGGTGCGGATCGACGGCGGCACCAATCACACCTTCCTGTGGCCGCGCGTCGCCAAGCTGGACGCCGCCGGGCAGTTCCAGGTCGTTTGGGACCCCGCCCGGTGGGTGAAGCCAGACCCCTACTGCGTGGATCAGCGCCTGGATAGCTGGTCCGAACGCGCCCAGTCCGAACGCGCCCAGTCCGGAAACGCAGGGTC
>CAXSES010000077.1:1281-9353 GCA_964236225.1 uncultured Acetobacteraceae bacterium | reverse complement strand
GGAAACGCAGGGTCTGGAAACGCCGGATTTGGAAATATCCGGCTTGAAGGTGCCGGGCCCGAACACGCCGGGTCTGACGACCTGACTACGCCAGTACAAGCCTGACGGCGGGCGGGGGCCGCGGCAGGGATGGCCATCGAAATCCTGCGCGACCTCCGGGGCCTCCGCATCGAGGTCATGCACCCGCCCGACGCCGAGGGGATCAGCCTGGTCGAGCACCTGCGCCGGATCGGCTGCGTCACCACGACGGTCTGGCCGCTGCCGGAGGAGGTGACGACGGCGTCGGACATCGTCGTCCTCGCCGTCGAGCACGACAGCCGCGAGCCGCTGCGCCGGCTGTTCCGGGCCCAGGACCGCCGGCAGCCGACGGTGATCGGCATTGTGGAGTACGAGAACCCATCCATCCTACAGCTCGTGCTGGAGATCGGCGCCCATGCGGTGATCGAGCGGCCGATACGCCCGTTCGGCCTGCTGACCCAGCTTGCCATTGCGCGCAGCCTGTGGATGCAACAGCAGGGTGCCGGGCAGCGAGTGCAGAAGCTGGAGCGCAAGCTGGCCGGGATGCAGCGCATCCAGCGCGCCCGGCTGATCCTGATGGCCAGCCAGGGCATGACGGAGGAGGAGGCTTACCAAACCCTCCGCCGCCGGGCGATGTCCAAACGCATGAGCCTGGAGGACATGGCCGCCGCCATCATCAACGCCCACGACCTCCTGCGCACCCGGCCGTCTGGATAGGAGCGCCGTTATTGCAAGCCGGCTTCGGCGCGGCAATCCAGGGATGCAAGTACGGTCCTCGCCTTCTGGATTGCCGCGTCGCTGCGCTCCGCACAGTGACGGGAGAAGCGTCAGAGCGAGTCAGGTGCCCCGGGTCCCCTCTGCCTCGATCCGGTCGTAGCCGCAGGCGTAGTACACCAGCACCGACACCGCCCAGCTTGCGACGAACACCCCGATGATGACGAAGCCCAACGTATTGAAGTTCTTGTTCACCGCGCCGATGCCCTCCCAGAACCAGCCCGCCAGTTGCAGCTTGTTGCCGATCAACCCGAGCGCCTCGATCCCGCCGATGACGAAGGCGACCACCACCGATACCAGGGTGATCGTGAGGTTGTAGTACAGCTTGCGGATCGGCTTCACGAACGCCCAATCGTAGGCGTGCAGCATCAGGACCCCATCCGTCGTGTCAATCAGCGCCATCCCGGCGGCGAACAGCGCAGGGAACACCATGATAGATGACAGCGACACGCCCTTCGCCGCCTCAGTCGCTGCGATGCCGAGCAGACTGATCTCGGTCGCGGTGTCGAACCCCAGGCCGAACAGGAAGCCCAACGGCAGCATGTGCCAGCTTTGCGCCACCAGGCGGAACATCGGCCGGAACAGCCGAGCCAGCAGGCCGCGCTGGTTCAGGAGCTGGTTGAGGTCCTCCTCCACGTAGGCGCCGCCGCGCCGGACGCTGCGGAACGAGCGGTACACCCCGCGCAGCACCACCAGGTTGATCCCGGCGATGATGAACAGGAACAGCGCGGACACGCTGGTCGAGATCACGCCGCCAACCTGCCGGACCTCCTCGAAGCCGCCCTGCATCGCCGCTGACGCCAGGCCGATGGCGCCTGCGCCCAGTGCCACCACGACCGAGTGACCGACCGCGAACCAAAAGCCGACCGTCACCGGGCGCTGGCCGGTCTGGATCAGCTTGCGCGTCACGTTGTCGATGGCCGCGATGTGGTCGGGATCAACGGCATGGCGCAGGCCGAAGCCGTAGGCGATCAGCGCGGTGCCCAGCAGGATCGGCTGCTCGCGAAACAGCGCGAACGCCCAAATCCAGGCGGCGGCATTTGCCAGCACCAGCAGGGTGTAGATGCCGATGGTGCGCTCGCGGATGCCGGGCGACCCGGTGCGGAGCAGGGTGTTGACCGCGCTGGTCATGTCGCCTCCGTTATTAAAGAGGGCCGGCCGGCTGCTTCCCTTCCCGAAAGGAGGAGGAGAAAGAATCGGTCATCCATGCAGCGTGGCGGGGTCGATATTGAGCAGCAGGCGCTCCACCCGCTTGCCCCCGATGACGTGGCGGCGAAGGATCTCCTCCACGTCGGCCTGCGTCTCGTACCTGTACCAAACGCCGTCCGGGTAGATCACCATGGTCGGCCCGTGCTCGCAAACGTTCATGCACCCGGCATGGTTGATGCGGATGCGGCGCGCGCCGAGCACCATGCCCAGCCGGCACATGTAGTCGCACAGTTCCCGGCTGCCCTTGCTGGCGCAGCAGCCCCGCCAGTGCGAGTTCGGTCGCCGGTTGACGCAGCAGAACACATGTACGTGGTAGAGCAGATCGGTGCCGGCACTCTGCATCACAGAAACCACCGGCGCCATGCTGCGCTAGGCCGGCACGGTGACCAGAAGGTTCGCCGCCCCGCTCACATGCGCGTCGAAAATGCTGTCCTCGACGTTGACGGTGGACACCACGCCATTCTCCACCACCATCGACCATCGCTTTGATCGCTCTCCGAGGCCCAGCCCCGACAGGTCCAGCGACAGTCCCAGACTTCTGATGAACGTGGCGTCCGGGTCGCACAGCATCATCACTTTGTCGCCGACGCCGTGCTCTTTACCCCACGCGGACATCACGAATGGGTCGTTCGCCGAGATGCAGGCGATGGCAGAAACGCCGTCCGCTTTCAGTCGATCAGCCTCCGCCACGAAGCCCGGCAAATGCTGCGTTGAGCATACCGGGGTGTACGCGCCCGGCAGGCCGAACAGGATGACTTTCTTGCCCTCCAACAACAACTCGAGCTGCACGTCCTCGATCCCCGCAGGGGTCATTTGCTTCAGCGTTGCGGATGGAACCGCTGCGCCAGGTTCAATCGTCATCTCATATCTCCTGTGACTTGGTTGAAGGCTTAACGAAACACGCAGGCAGCCAGGCCCGCCGCGAACTCCTCTCGGTCCAGGTTCTTGCCGATGACGACGAACTGCGTCATCCGCTCCTCGCCGGACTCCCACAGGCGGTCGCGGCGCAGGGTGGTCAGCATGCGGACGCTCTGGAACACCAGGCGCTCCTGAAAGCCCTTGGCGTAGAAGATGCCTTTGGTGCGGAACAGGTCGTCGCCCCGGCGCTCCGCCAGGCCGCCCATCCAGGTCATCAAGCGGTTCACGTCCACCGGCTGCTGCTCCGTCAGCACGAACGAACCGATGGCGGCGTCGTGCTCGTGCTCGTGGTCGCCCAGGAACTCTGGGTCCACCTCCAGCTTCTGCACCAGGTCGAACGCGCCGACATCAAGGATGCTGGCGAGGTCTATCTCCGAATTGGCAGTGTGGTAGATTTTCGCCATCGCGTTGAGCTGCCGGACCCGGCGTTCGATTCTGGCCATCTGCTCGGACGAGACCAGGTCCATCTTGTTGATCAGGATGATGTCGCTGAACGCGACCTGCTCCATTGCCTCGTTGCTCTGCGCTAGATTCTTTTCAAGGTTGACCGCGTCCACGACGGTCACAAAGGCGTCCAGCCTGATGCCGGCCTTCACGTCGTCAGCGGCGAAGAACGTAGAGGCGACCGGGGCCGGGTCGGCCAGGCCGGTGGTCTCGATCAGGATGCCGTCCAGCGTGCCGGCGCGCTCCTGTAGGCGGCCGAGCGTCTCCACCAGATCGCCGCGGACGGTGCAGCACAGGCAGCCGTTGTTGAACTCGACAAGCTGCGCGTCGGCGTCGTGGATCACGAGCTGGCCGTCGATGCTGACCTCGCCGAACTCGTTGACGATCACCGCGAGCTTGCGGCCGTGCTGCTCGCGCAGGATGCGGTTGATCAGAGTCGTCTTGCCGGAGCCGAGGAAGCCCGTCACTACGGTTGCAGGAATGCGGGTATCGGCGCTGGACATTCGGTGAGCCTTTTTGCAGCGGAAAAGTGGGCGGGGGCCGGACAGCCCCCGCCCGTTCAGTCCCTCAGGAAGCCATCTCCGGCGCGGTCATCGACGTGCGGACCCGCTTCGGCGCGAGGCCGCCCGGCGTTGCGACGACGGTTGTGGCCATCTTCGCGATCCCCTCCTCGACGATCACCTTGCGGTTCGGCGGCGGCAGGACGGTGCCGCGGAGCTGGTCGTAGGACACGACAACCCAGCAGGCGCAGCCCCAGAAGCACTCCCCCGCCATGCCCTCGAACCGGATCGCCGGCTCGCTCAGCATGGGGCCGAGATCGATCAGCCAGGCGTGCTCGATCAGCCGCTCCTCCCAGGTCAGCTTGTCGTAGTTGGCTTGGCTGGCCCAGAACGCCACCAGGTCGGTCTTGGCCATGCCGGGCATGATGACGTTGGCATAGGCGGTCAGGGTGTCGAAGAACTCGTGGGTCGAAATCTGCAGCGTCGACTCCGAGTCCAGCAGGTAGTTCTTCGTCATCATGTCCTTGAACGCATCGGACATGTTGGTGTGGCCCATGTTGCGGGAGCCGTACACCGTGACCTCGGCGTAGTCGGTCTTGAAGCCCTCCTTGAGGCCGCTGTACTTCGGGGTGAAGTCGATCCACTGGCTGATCACGTCGTCCCACTTGGACGGCGCCTCGCCCGGCAGCACCTGCACGCCCGGGTGGGTCAGCTTCGCCACGTCGAACAGGGTCCAGCTCCGCGCCTTGGAGCTGACCGTCTCGTGCGGGGCGCCGGTCAGGCCGGACGGGCGCAGGGCGCGGAACAGGTCGCGGCCGTTATCGACCACCGCGAACCGCATGAAGCTGTCGGCGACGAAGCGGTTGGTGACCATCTCCTTGGCGTGCTGGCGTATGCGGGTCTCACCCGTGGTGGTGTAGGCGGTCAGGCGCTGCCAGCTATGCTCGGGGTTGACGACGAAGAAGCCGCCGGTGAACGGGCTGCGATAAAGGTCACCCCACACCGCGGTGACGCCGGCGTTCTTGTCGTCATCCAGCATGCAGTCGAGGTCGTTCAGCGTGGTGTAGAGGGTCGCGCTGTCGCGGTAGGTGTCCGGGTCGCCGGAGTGCGGCAACTGGCCAACGCCGATTACGGGGATGCGGCGGCCGAACTTCACGTTCGACAGGTGCCGGGCCATGTCCATGACCATGCCGCTGCCGGTGCCGCCGGCCAGGCTGAAGCAGACCGTCACCAGGGACGGCAGCGTTGCCTTCTCGACGTGGGCGACGAAGGCGCGCAGCGCCACGTCCATCGGGCGCTCGCCGGCGTAGTAGGCGTTGGCGTAGATCGCTTTGGCGACGGCGCGGGGGAAATGGGACCCCGGCTCGGGCATCTCGTACTTCTTCGGAACGTAGGACTCGAAGTTCGGGTTCCAGTAGTAGCGGGGGTACTCGATCTTCAGGAACTCGCGCGTGCGGTTCATGCCCTCGAAGAACTCGGCCTTTGACGGCACCGGCAGCGGAATCGCCTGGAACTGGAAGCGGTCGGCTGGGATGCCGCGGGACTCCAGGCGCTTCACGAAGGCCGCCGCGTAGTCCTGCGCCAAGCCCATGTCCTGGTCGCCGATGTCCACCACCAGGGCGGCGAAGGTGGCGCGAGGGTCGTCCAGGTGGTCCTCGATCTCGCCGGTGCGCAGCAGCGCCTCGACGTAGGCGGCGCCGGTGCGGCCGACGCCGATGACATGCATGCAGTGCGGCGCCTGCGTGCCGGTAGAGCTGTGATATAGCGAGGCGTTCATGGTTGCTTCCTTGTGCTAAAGCCGGTTTTCGCATTCAGCCATTTGGCAAGGTCGATCAGCAGCGGACGGAAAACGTCCCGGTGCTTTCGATGTAGCCCAGGTCGCGCATGATATGCGCGACCGACGTGGCGCGGTGATTGGACACGTAAAGCATGTAGTCCTCAACGAACAAGCCAGGGTCCGTCGATATCAGGCCCTCTTCGATCAGTTGCACTGCCTTCTCGAAGTGGACGCGTTGCAACACGGATGTCCACACCGGATTTTCAATGTGTATTGAAGCTTCGTCGGCAGACGAAACCTGCAGGTACTTGCCGCCGGTGATGGTTGGAACCTTGAAACCCCCTCCATACTTTCGAACGACTGTGGACCAGTCCAGCGGCATCTCGATCCTCCATTATCGCTGTGGAGAGGGGCAGGGCGTCACGCGGCCCGTGCGGCGAGCGAAGGGGGCGCTTCCCCTCCGCGCAATTCGTCCAGCGGAACGGCGATCCAGGACGCGCTGCCGCTGATGCTGGCTCCGGCCATGCCGTCCAGCCGCGTCGAGGGCTCGCTGACCACAACCCCCTGCTCCAGCAGCATGGAATGGTCCAGCAAGCGCTGCTCCTGCGGTTCCCTGTCGTAGGCATCCCGCGCCTCGAAGAAGAAGCCGAACTGGGTCTTGTCAAGCGACGGCAGCATGAACTGCACCGATTCGGCGCGGCCACCCTCGACAAGCTGTGCCGGCAGGTCCGGGTCGAACGCGGCGTTGATGGCCGCCGCAGCCGCTTCCGCACCCACGACCTCGGCCACGCGCGCCTCCATGAACTCCGGCTTGTAACCAGGCAGCAGGCCCATGGCCGCCGGGTCCACGCCGACCGGCCCGGCGATGTCGGCGTAGCCCAGCAGGTGAATCCACCGGGCGCCCCATGGTGTCCGTGCCGCCGAGTGCTGCGTGGAAGGCGCTGCAATCCAGTTCAGCAGCCGCAGCGTCTCCAGCAGCCCGGTGCCGCCCTTGGAGGTCAGCAGAACCGCGACCTCCTGGTTGGCCCGGCGATGCGTCGCGGCCAGGTCATGCGTCGCCGCCCACACATGCGCCGTCGGCACCAGGATGAACCCGGCGGTGAACGGGTTGCGGTACAGCTCGCCGCAGGAGGCGACGACGCCCCCGCTCTTGGCCTCGTCGTTTAGGCAGTCCAGCTCGTTCATCACGGCGAACACCGGACCGCCCTGCGCCTCGGCGGGGTCGCCGGCGCAGGGGGCGATGCCGATGCCGGCCACGAGTACGCGCCGGCCGAACATCTTGGTCGAAAGGTGCCGCGCGAGGTCCACGACGATGCCGCTGCCGGTGCTATCGCCCAGACCGAACACGACCGGCACCACTGCCTGCGTCTGGCCCTGCAACGCCTCAACTTTTGCGGCAAAGGCGCGCAGGGCATGCTCCAGCGGCCGCGCTCCGGCGTAGTAAGCGGCGCCATAGACCGCCTTCGCCGCAGCGCGCGTCATCTTCCCTGAAGCCAAGTCTGCGGGGGACAGCCAGGGTTCGTAGCCGGTACCCCAGAGATGGAACGGATATTCCAGCCGAAGGAAGTCTGGATACTGCTTCAAGGCGTCGCCGAGGCGCGGCTCCGGCGGATCGAGGGCCACCACGGTCAGCTCAGCCCGTCCGGCGGGAAGGCTGGCCGCCAAGGCTTGCAGCGCGGGCAGGTCGTTGTCGCCGATGTCGATGGCCAGCGCATGGAACGTGGCGCCGCCATCTGGCAAGCTGCGAAGGAGTTCGGCAGCCACGGCGATGCCGGCCGGACCGATGGCGACGACATGGGTGGACACCGGCAGGGTCTCACCGACCGGGACGCGATGCACGCCACGCTTCAGCGCCTCCAGCTTCCGGCGCTTAAGCTTTTCCTCCATCGTGCCGCTCATCTACTGGGTGGCCCTCCATGTTGGTACAAGCCATCGCGGGGTCCCGTAGATGGAACACGCCTGCTCTGTTGGCGGCGGAATTTTAAGGGGCAGCCACCGCGATCCGCGGAAATTCGGATATGCAGAGACCTGCCCTGGACCGGGGAAGCCACAGGGACCAACGCCGTTGGTGGTCCTACGCTCAACCCAAGGTTATCTCGCCTGCATAACAAGAATGTACGGTTCCTAACTGGTGTCAAGGAGGATTCATGGCTGCCATGCGGGATCATGCATGGACGGCACGGATCGAGTTACGGGCAACCCTGATGTGTTCCCAAAACGAGGGTTGATGCCGCGGTGCAGGGGTGTCTAGGATCGTGGCATGGCAGGGTGGACGCCCACGCCGCCATCGCACGCGGGCACCAACGCTGCTGTCCGCGTGGCAGCTTCCATCCAGCCTGCCCCTCTTGGGAGCAGCCGGACTTTTCCGCACCAGGCATCTCTCGTCTTCAGTTTGGTCGTCCTCACGCTGAAAGGCGTGTCCATGTCCCTAT
>CAXSES010000077.1:0-1181 GCA_964236225.1 uncultured Acetobacteraceae bacterium | reverse complement strand
ATCGGTTCGCGATGATGGAGAAGGGCCGGGTGGTGGCGGGCGGCGCAACCGACGAGCTTACCAACGACCTCGTGCATCGGCACATGGCCGTGTGAGCCGCAACGGCGTGCCGGTCACGGGCGCCACAAGGAGGGCTGGATCATGTTGCACGGTGACATTTCAAGCAGCAAGGACACGGTCGGCGTCGCCGTCGTGAACTACAAGATGCCGCGCCTGCACACCAAGGCGGAGGTGTTGGACAACGCCCGCAAGATTGGCGAGATGATCGTCGGCATGAAGTCGGGTCTGCCGGGCATGGACCTAGTGGTGTTCCCGGAATACTCGACGCACGGCATCATGTACGACAGCAAGGAGATGTACGAGACCGCATCCTCCTGTCCCGGTGATGAAACGGAAATCTTTGCCGAGGCTTGCCGCAAGGCGAAGGTGTGGGGGGTGTTCTCGCTCACGGGGGAGCGGCACGAGGAGCATCCGAAGAAGGCGCCCTACAACACGCTGATCCTGATGAACGACAAGGGCGAGATCGTGCAGAAATACCGCAAGATCATGCCCTGGGTGCCCATCGAGGGCTGGTATCCCGGCAACTGCACCTTCGTGTCCGAGGGGCCCAAGGGCCTGAAGGTCAGCCTGATCATTTGCGACGATGGCAACTACCCGGAAATCTGGCGGGACTGCGCGATGCGCGGGGCCGAACTGATCGTTCGTTGCCAGGGCTACATGTACCCGGCCAAGGAACAACAGATCGTCATGGCCAAGGCGATGGCCTGGGCGAACAACGTGTATGTTGCGGTGGCGAACGCTTCGGGGTTCGACGGGGTGTACTCCTACTTCGGCCACTCCTCCATCGTGGGCTTCGACGGGCGGACGCTCGGCGAGTGCGGGACAGAGGAGTACGGCATCCAGTATGCGGCGCTGTCCGTATCGCTGATCCGAGACGCGCGGGCCAACATGCAGTCGGAGAACCACCTGTTCAAGCTGCTGCACCGCGGCTACACGGGCATGATCAACTCCGGCGACGGCGACAAGGGCGCGGCAGAGTGCCCATTCGACTTCTATAAGAAGTGGATCGCCGACCCCGACGCAACGCGCGAGATGGTGGAAGCCATCACCCGCACCAGCGTCGGGACTGAGGAGTGCCCCATCGAGGGCATCCCGGCCACCGCGACGCACCGGTAACCTGC
>CAXSES010000076.1:4291-10911 GCA_964236225.1 uncultured Acetobacteraceae bacterium | reverse complement strand
CCTGGCGGGTCTGGGCAGAGCCCAGCCTTGCTTCCTGCCTCCTTCGCCCCGCCGGCGTTCAGGCGGCCTGCTTCAGCGAGGCCATGTCGATCACGAAGCGGTACTTGACGTCGTTCTTCAGCAGCCGCTCGTAGGCCTCGTTCACCGACTGGATCGCCACGACCTCGACGTCGCTGACGATGCCGTGCTCGCCGCAGAAATCCATCATCTCCTGGGTCTCCGCCATGCCGCCGATCAGCGAGCCGGCTATGCTGCGGCGACCTCCGATCACGCTGCGGCCGAGCAGCGGCGGCTCCAGGGCGGTCAGCACGCCGACCAGGACCATCGTGCGGTCGCGCCTGAGCAGGGCGGCGTAGGGGTTGACGTCGTGGCCGACCGGGATGGTGTTGAGCAGGAAGTCGAAGCTGCCCGCGTGCGCGGCCATCGCCGCCTCGTCGCGCGAGAGCAGCACCTCGTCGGCGCCGAGGCGCTGCGCGTCGCGGCCCTTGTCGGGCGAGGTGGTGATCATCACCACGCGCGCCCCGAGCGCGCGGGCGAACTTGATGCCCATGTGGCCGAGCCCACCCAGGCCGATGACGCCGACCTTCTGCCCCGGCCCGACCTTCCAGTGGCGCAGCGGCGAGTAGGTGGTGATGCCCGCGCACAGCAGCGGCCCGACCGCCTTGAGGTCCAGGGTCTTGGGCACCACCACGACGAAGCGCTCCTCGACCACGATCTGGTCGGAGTAGCCGCCGAAGGTCGGCCGATCGGTGTGGCGCTCCCTGGAGTTGTAGGTGAAGGTGGAGCCGTGCTCGCAGAACTGCTCGAGGTCGTCGGCGCAGGCGGAGCACTCGCGGCAGGAATCCACCATGCAGCCGACGCCGGCGAGGTCGCCGACCGCGAGCTTGCGGACGTGCGCGCCGACCGCCGTGACGCGGCCGACGATCTCGTGGCCCGGCACCATCGGGTACGTCGCGCCGCCCCAGTCGTTGCGCGCCTGGTGCAGGTCGGAATGACAGATGCCACAGTACAGGATCTCGATCTGCACGTCGTGCGGGCCTGGGTCGCGGCGCTCGAAGCTGAACGGCGCGAGCGGGGAGTTCGCGTCCTGGGCGGCGTAGCCGCGAGCTGGGATCATGGCGAGGCTCCTCTGGGTCTGCGGGGTTCGACCCGGCCGTGCCCGGATACCACGAACGGCGCCGCGTGGCAGCCGCGGACGGGCAGGGTCGAGGCTTCGCCCTGAACAGGAGCCTCAAGCTCCGCCTGGGGCGTCGGGATGGGCAGCGGAGGAGCAGCCCGGCCTGGCGGCTGCCTCGCCCCGTGGCGTCGATGCAACCTCACGGGCGGGGCAGGGCGCCGCGCTCGCTCGTGTCCAGGTAGGTGCGCGCTGAGGCATCCATGATGCCGCGCATCACCCGGCGGAAGCCTTCCACGGCCGGCCCGCCGGCGTCGCTGTAGGCGGCGGCCAGGCGCTCGCGCTGCCGGTCGAACAGGCGGCGCTCCAGGGCCTGGCCCGCGGGCGTGAGGCTGAGCAGCCGCTGGCGCCGGTCGACGCGGCCGGTGGTCTGGGCGACGTGGCCCTGCTCCAGCAGCGCGCCGAGCACGCGGGCCAGGCTCTGCTTGGTGATGCGCAGCAGCCCGAGCAGGTCGCCCACCGGGACCTGCGGGTTGCGGCCGATGAAGTGCAGCGCGCGGTGGTGGGCGCGGCCGAGTCCCAGCTCGCGCAGGATCGGGTCGACAGCGCCGGTGAAGTCGCGGTAGGCGAAGAACAGCAGGTCCTGCGCGATCCGCATCTGCTCCTCGCGCAGGAACAGGAGGCTGGCGCCGGCGGCCTCCTTTTGGCGCGCGGCCGCATCCTGCGGCACCGCGCGGCCGGGCCGGGCAGGGTTGTCCACGGGGCTGGCGGCGTGCGGCGGCGCGGCATCGTGCCGGAGCTTCGCGTCGGGCATGGCTGCCATCCTTCCGGCATACGACAGGATCATTGACTTAAATCTACACCGTCCCTAGCGTGCTTGCCAATACGGCAACATCGTTTCGTCGGAGTGCGGGTATGGCGCTGGTTCCTTTCGATGATCGCGACGGCCAGATCTGGTGGGACGGCAGGCTGATCCCGTGGCGGGACGCGACGCTGCATGTGCTGAGCCATGGGCTGCACTACGCCAGCGCGGTGTTCGAGGGCGAGCGGGCGTATGGCGGCCACATCTTCAAGCTGCGCGAGCACACCGAGCGGCTGATCGCCTCGGGCCGCATCCTGGGCTTCGAGATCCCGTTCTCCGCGGACGTGATCGACGCCGCCTGCCGCGAGGCGCTCGCCGCGAACGGCCTGGTGGACGGCTACGTGCGGCCGCTGGCGTGGCGCGGCTCCGAGCAGCTTTCCGTCTCTGCGCAGCAGACGAAGATCCACCTGATGGTGGCGTGCTGGGCGTGGCCGAACCTGTTCGGGGCGGACAGGATGAAGGGCGTGCGGCTGTCCATGGCGACCTGGCGCAGGCCGCACCCGCTGACCGCGCCCACCGCGTCCAAGGCGGCGGGGCTGTACATGATCGGCACCCTGTCCAGGCACGACGCGGAGGCGGCCGGCTTCGACGACGCTCTGATGCTGGACTGGCGTGGGCAGGTGGCGGAGGCGACCGGGGCCAACGTGTTCCTGGTGATTGGTGGCGAGCTGCACACGCCGGTGCCGGACTGCTTCCTCGACGGGATCACGCGGCGCACGGTGATGGACCTGGCGCGCAGGCGCGGCCTGCGCGTGGTGGAGCGGGTGATCCTCCCCGAGGAGCTGGGGCAGGCGCAGGAGGTGTTCCTGGCGGGGACGGCGGCGGAGGTGACGCCGGTGCGCCAGATCGGCGAGCACCACTACGCGCCGGGGCCGGTGACGCAGGCGCTGCTCGCGGACTACGAGGCGCTGGTGCGGCGGGCGCCGGAGGCGGCGAAGGCGGCCTGACGGGCGGGACCGTCAGGAAGGAGGCAAGGCTGGGCTCTCCCTCCGCCTGCCCTTCCAACGACCCAAGAAGGTCGTCGGAACCTTTGGCCAGTCTCGCCCCTGGACCCGGCGCAACTTAATCAAGGCCGGTCCAGGGGGGCTCCCCCTGGCGGGGTCCAGGGGCAGAGCCCCTGGCCTTGCCTGCTCCTTGAGAGGTCGATGCCAGAGGCCACCAGCATCAGTCGTCGGAGTCGGGCGTGGAGGCCGCCGGCCCTGGGTAGGCCATGCCCGGCTTCGTGCCTTCCCACAGCACCCGGTTGAGCACCGCGAACGGCACCCGGTCCTCGGCGGAGAAGTCGAAGCCCTTCGTCTTCTCCGCCCACCAGGCGGCGTCGTGCAGCGGGGTGATGTCCGGCCCCGCCGCGTAGCGCACGCCATCCTCCAGCGCCGCGAGGTTCAGCGTCGTCGTCTTGAGGATCGTCGAGGCGACGGGCGCGTAGCGCCAGGTGCCCGTGCCGGAGGTGTCGAACACGTCGGCCATCGGCGCGGCGTTGGCGGTGAGCAGGCTGATATGCGCCGTGCCGAGGATGTCCTCGATCGTGCGCAGCAGGTTCACCTGGTTGTAGCGCGTGCGAACGATCGCGTGCTGCTTGACGTAGGCGCCGGCGACGTAGGCGGTGGCGCGGTGGCTGTCGACGTGGTCCGGCCCGTCCTGGCAGTCGTCCTCGATGACGAAGATGACGGTGCTGTCGGCGTAGGGGCTGTTGGCCACGGTCTGGAGCACGCGGCCCACGGCGAGGTCGTTGTCGGCTTCCTGGGTTTCCGGCGTGTTCACCCCGCCCAGTGCCGTGGCGTAGCTGCCGGTGTGGTCGTGGCTGAGGCGGACGGTCTCGAAGGCCGGCAGGTTCCTGTCATGCACGAAGCGGGTGAACTCGCGCTTCCACTCGTTGACGTTCCACTGGTCGGGGAAGTTCTGGTCGAAGCCACGGAAGTAAAGGTCGGTGCTGCCCTGGAGCTGCGGGTTCAGCGCGGCCACCTGCTGGATGCCGGCGGCGCCCGCGTTGGTGATCGGCTGGCCGCCCAGCGTGATCGGGCCGATGTTGTTGACCATGAAGCCGTAGTTGCGCACCGCCAGGCCGGCCTTCATCGCGGCGACGAAGATGTAGCCTTCCTGCACGCCGGGCTGGTCGCCGAACACGGTGTCGGTGGCGGCGACGTCGCGCGGGCCGGGCAGCAGGTTGGCGGTGCCGCCTGGCACCAGGGCGGACAGCGCGTTGTAGTCGAGGGTGACGCCGCCCACCGTCGTGGGCGCCACGGCGTCGACGCGCGCGGGCGCCGCCACGCCGATCGGCACGTTGCGGTTCGAGCCCTCGGTCTCGTAGGCCAGCCCGCGGTTGACGGAGGCGTAGTTCTGCTGCTGGGTGACCTCCTCGTCGTTGGTGATGCGGCCGCGCATCGACCACGACCAGCCGTCCATGCTGCCGTCGCCCGGGTCGAGGAAGTTGTCGAGCGTCACGAACTGGTTCGAGATCATGTGGAAGTTCGGCGTGATCGCGCGGCCGAACTGCACCAGGGACGGGTCCGCGTCGGCGCCGTTGGTCAGGTCGCCCAGCATCTGGTCGAAGGTGCGGTTCTCCTTGACGATGTAGATCACGTGCTTGATGTGATTGCGCAGGAACGCCATCGTCTGCCTGTCGGCCGGCGCCTCCTCGACGGAGTAGCCGTTGTTCTGCGCGACCTGCGCGGTCAGGCCGGCGAGCACGGCGGCGTCGGGCACCGGCGCGCTGACCAGCGAGGCCTGCTCGAGCTGGAACTGGTACTGGTTGGAGGCCGCCGCCGTGGCGGCGGCGATGGCGTTGGCGGCCAGGATGCCGGCGGTGTTGTCGGTGTAGCCCGGCGGGATCGGCGCGAACGCCTTGTACTGTATCCTGGAGGTGCTGCCGGACAGGTTGCCAGGGTTCGGGCCGGTGTTGCTCTTGCCGTTGATGATGTACATCTGCGACCCGTCGAGGCTGAAGGCGACGTCCTTCGGCGCGTAGGCGGTCGGGATCAGGCCCTCGACGTGCGGCGTCCTGCCGGTCAGCGGCACCACGGCGATGTCGTTGGCGCCGTTGTTGACGACGTACAGCGTCCTGTTGTCGGGCGAGAGGGTGACGGAGTAAGGCGCCGCGCCTGTGTAGCGCGGGCCGCGGATCACGCCGGAGGGCGCGCGCACGTCGATCTCGTGGACCAGCGTGTTGGTGGCGACGTCGATCATCCCCACGCGGTCCTGGTTGTCCTCGGCGACGAACAGCACGCCGTTGCCGAGCGTCATGCCGTAAGGGTTGCCGGCGAGCGCGATGCGGCCGACCAGGCGCCCGCTCGTGCCGGAGATGTCGACGGCGACGATCTCGCGGTCGCGGGTGGAGGAGACGTAGGCGGTGGTGCCGCTGATCGCGACCGCGAACGGGTACTCGCCGCCCGGGGTGCCGGCCGCGCCGCCGGTGTTGAACGGGCGCAGGTCGTACTCGAAGCGGATGCTGCCGCTCGCCACGTCGATGACGCTGATCGAGTCGTTGTAGTTGTTGGCCGCGACCAGCGTGCCGCCGTCGGCCGAGATCGCGAGGCCGATGGTCTCCGGCTTGACCAGCAGGCCGACGCCGCCGGGCAGGCCGGCCGGGTTGACGTGGTTGAGCGCGATCCTGGCCGACGGCGCGAGCAGGCTGCCGTTCCTGACGTAGGTGTAGATGGCGTCGTCCGAGCCGCCTGCGACGAACAGGGTCTGGCCGTCGGGCGACCAGAGCAGGCCGCGATGGGCGTTGGTCTGCTTGATCACCTGCATCAGCGCCGGGTGGCGCTGCTTGCCGCCGGAGATGTCGTAGAGGAAGATGTACTGCGTCGAGTTGGCGACGTCGGTGGCGCCGGCGGGGGTGTCGAGCGAGTTCTGGCCGCCGGTCACGACGGCGAGCGTCTTGCCGTTCGGGCTGATCGCCTCCTGCAGCGCCTCGCCCGCGACGAAGTCCGGGTAGGCGGGCAGCCCGGGATTCAGCACGACCTGCGTGGCGCCCGGGATGGCGAGCGGCGTGATGAATAGGTTGGTGGGCAGCTCCGCCGATTTCGGCGCGGCCGGGGCGGCGATCGGCAGGCCGAGGATGCTGGTGGCGAGCAGCGTTGCCCGAAGCACCTGGGTGGACCGGATTGACATGCGTTGCCCTATGTTCTGTCGACGGATTGGCTGCGCTGCGCGCAAGGCCGGTGCCGCCAACTGCCGCAGGGACGCGCCGCTGTCGTCACCGGAACGGTGACAGTGCGGTGAACTCTGTCACGCACCCGGGTCTACCCGATGCCGCGTCAGCCTGCTGTCAGCTTCGGTGGATTTTGGGGGTGACTCTGGACGGTTGGGCCGACCTGTCTTCCCGATGAGGGTGTGTGCCGGCGCGAGGCACGCGCCCGCCGGGTCGGATATGCTCCAGGGCGTCGATGGCGCGTCCGGGATGGCTGCGCCGGTTCCGGTTCGGGAACATAGGGCGACAGGGTGGGCGGCATGAGGGTGGCCGTGGGCTCGATCGAGCGGTGATGTCAGTGATGCCAACGAAAGGCGAAGGGAACATGGCGATGTCCAGGAATGGCGATGGCGGCGGGATCGAGGCGCCATTCATGTTCGTGCGCCATGACGACCCGCGACCAGCCGAGTGGATGGCGCGCCATCCCGGCTGGGTCAGGTTTCCCGCGACGCTGG
>CAXSES010000076.1:0-4191 GCA_964236225.1 uncultured Acetobacteraceae bacterium | reverse complement strand
CCAGCCGAGTGGATGGCGCGCCATCCCGGCTGGGTCAGGTTTCCCGCGACGCTGGATGCATACAAAAAGCCACCGTTCGTTTATCAAGATCGATCTTGAGCAGCATTTTTCCGAAAGGGAGAGCCAGCAAGGGAGGGCAGCCCTGGATGATATCGCAACAGCCTGATTTTGCAGGCTGTCACAGAATGAGAAGCGCTCCCTGTGGCTCGCGTTTGTCTGCGGCTGGGATGCCAAGAGCTGCGGGAAGACAAGCGAGAGGGCCGAGCTTTACAGTCAGGCTGGGCACAACCTGCATCTCGATCGGATGAACGGCGCCCAGCTCCGTGCCTTGTTCAGGCAGCTGAGGATTTCGCCGGCTCCTCCGCGAGGTGGTTACATCACGCATCGGCACTACATCATCTATTAAGTACCAGCCTTGCGCATCAAGGTCAGCATGCGGCCATTTGTCTCCCGCGCCGCTCACCCCGCCTTCACGGCGTCTGGCAGCTCGATGTCGATCTCCAGCGTCGACATCGCGCCGTCGCGGTCCACCTTAACCTGCACCTTGTCACGGTCCAGCGGGATGTGGCGCGCGATCACCTTGAGGATCTCCTCGCGCAGCACCGCCGCCAGGTCGGACTGCCCGCCCACCGCGCGCTCGTGCGCCAGCAGGATCTGCAATCGCTCGCGCGCCACCGGCGCCGTGTTCCGCTTGCCCAGGAACCCGAACAGGCTCATGCGGACCTCCTGCCGAACAGCCGCCCCATCAGCCCCTTGCGGTCCGACGGGATCGTCATCTCCACGCTCTCGCCGCACAGCCGCCGCGCCGCGTCCACGTACGCCCGCGCCGGCGCGCTCGCAGGGTTGGACAGCGTCACCGGCGAGCCGAGGTTGGACGCGCGCAGCACCTCCTCGCTGTCCGGGATGATCCCCAGCAGCGGGATGGACAGGATCGACAGCACGTCGTCCACCTTGAGCATGTCGCCGCGCTCTGCCCGCACCGGGTCGTAGCGAGTCAGCAGCAGGTGCTTCTCCATGCGCCCGCCCTCCTCCGCCTTCCTGGTCTTGGAGTCGAGCAGCCCGATGATGCGGTCGGAGTCGCGCACCGAAGACACCTCGGGGTTGGTCACGACCACGGCGAGGTCGGCGTGATACATCGCCAGCGCCGCGCCCTTCTCTATGCCTGCGGGGCTGTCGCAGACCACCCAGTCGAAGCGCTCACGCAGTTCGCCCATCACGCGCTCGACACCCTCGGGAGTGAGCGCGTCCTTGTCGCGGGTCTGCGAGGCGGCGAGCAGGCTGAGCGTGTCGATCCGCTTGTCGCGGATCAGCGCCTGGTTGAGCTTGGCGTCACCCTGCACGACGTTGATCAGGTCGAACACCACGCGGCGCTCGGCGCCCAGCACCAGGTCGAGGTTGCGCAGGCCCACGTCGAAATCCACCACGACGACGGTCTTGCCGGCCTGGGCAAGCGCCACGCCCAGCGCCGCGGTGGACGTCGTCTTGCCGACCCCGCCCTTGCCGGACGTCACCACCAGCACCTTCGCCATTCGGCCACCCTCCGGGCCGCGAATCGGCGGCCGCGTTCGTTCAGGGGAGCACGCTAGACGCCACTGCGGCCGGGGGCCAGCCAGCAAGGTTGAGGCTCTGCCTCAAACTCCGCCAGGGGCGAGCCGCCCCTGGACCCGGCACAACTTGGGTGTTGGTTTTCAAAGGCGAGCCTTTGGCGGGGTCCCTGTCTTCAGGCATGGGAGCAGAGCCCCTGGCCTTGCCTGCTGCCTTCCTCAGTCCAGGGCCGCGAGCACCACGGTCTCCGCGTCGCGCCGCGCCTGGACCGCCCGGCCGCGCAGCTTCGGCTCCATGTCGTCGGCCAGCAGGTAGACGCCGTCGATGGCGACCAGCTCGGCCTCCAGGCTGCGGCAGAACACGCGGGCCGCTGGCAGGCCGAGGAAGCCCGCGATCGCGCGCCCGCGCAGCGCCCCGTAGACGTGCACCGAGCCGCCGGCGATCACCTCGGCGCCCGAGGCGACGGAGCCGAGCACGACCAGGTCGCCGCGCTCGAACACCAGGCTCTGGCCGGAGCGGACCGGGCCGTCATGGATCAGGAAGCCAGGCTCGGGCGGGGCGGGCGGCTCGGGGGCGACAGGGTCGTCGGGGATCTCGACCAGGCGGTCCGGGCGGCCAGCCGTGTTGAGCGGGGTGCGGCCCCAGGCCTCGGTGTGGGTCCAGGCGGCGTCGGCCCCTTCCACGCCGATGATGCGGATGTCGCGGCGCTCCAGCTCGGCGACCAGGTCGCTGAGGCGGCGGCCCTGGGAGGGCAGGGCGGACAGGTCGACGATCACCGGGCGCTGGTCGAAGAACGCGGCGGAGCGGCTGCGCTGGGCGTCCAGCGCCGCGAGCCAGGCGGCGACGGGCGGCACCGGCTGCAGCACCAGCGCCATGAAGGAGCGGCCACGCACGCGCAGGAACGGGAGGGGGCTGGGATCGTCCACGGCTGTCCGGAGTACCGGGCGACACGGAGCCTTGCAAGGCGAATGATCCGCCGGGCGGCGGGGCGGGCGCTATTGCCAGCGCGCTGTGGCGTCCGTGTCGGCGTCGCGGGCGGCGACCCATTGCGGGCCGGAATCCGCGAAGTGCTCCTGCTTCCAGAACGGGGCGCGGGTCTTGAGGAAGTCGATCAGGAAGCCGGTGGCGTCGAGGGCTGCCTGGCGGTGCGGCGAGGCGGCGACCACCAGCACGATGCCCTCGCCCGGCCGCAGCGTGCCGACGCGGTGGATCAGCGTGACGCCGAGCAGGTCGAAGCGCGCCGTGGCCTCCTCGGCGATGCGGCGCAGCGCGCGCTCCGTCATGGCGGGGTAGTGCTCCAGCGTCATCGCGGTGATCGTGCGCCCGCCCGCGGTGTCGCGCACCGTGCCCACGAAGCAGCCGATGCCGCCGATGTCTGGGCGCCCCGCCGTGAGGCGGGCGATCTCCGCGCCGGCGTCGAACGGCGCCTCCTGCACGAGCACGCGGGCGGCGGGTGCCGTGGCCGGCGAATCCGCGGGTGCGGGGTCAGCCACCGGTGACCGGGGGGAAGAACGCCACCTCGTCGCCGTCGACGATCGGTGCGTCGTATGCTGCGAACTCCTGGTTCACGGCGGCGCGGACCAGGGAGGCGTGGGCGAAGGCGGCGCGGTGCGCGTCGTCCAGGCCGGCGAGATGCGCCACGAGCGCGCCCACCGTGGCGACGCCGGGCGGCAGGGCGACGTGCTCCTCGGAACGGCCGGCGCGCTCGCGCAGCCAGGCGAAGTAGAGGACCTGCACGCCGGCCACGGCGTCAGCGCGGCGTGGGCACGGTGGACACCGATCCGTTCGGGCCGATCACGGTGCTGGTGCCGTTGCCGTTCGGGATGACGATGCTGTTGCCGCCGCCGCCAGGGGTGGTCAGCGTGCGGAAGCTGTTGGTGCCGCCGGTCACGGTGCCCTGACCGTTGGGCAGCAGCACGGTGCTGCCAGGAGCGGGGCTGCCGGGTGCGCGCGGGCCGGGGGCGGGCTGGGCGCCGGGCGTGGGGATGGTGAAGGGCAGGGTGGGCTTGGGCGTGTTCTTCTGCAGCTGATCGGTCTGCCTGTTCTGCTCGCGCTGGATGTCCTCCAGCGTGGGCTCCGGCGCCTCCTTGCCGGGCCATACGTTGCCGGGCTCGGTCTCGATCGGGATGATGGCAACGGTCTCGGCGCGGACGCGGCGCATGTTCTCGGAGTCGCCGCGCGGGGAGTTCGGGTTCACGCCGGGCAGGGTTATGGTGTCGCCCAGGAAATGTCCGAAGCCGCAGCCGGACAGCAGCAGCAGGCAGGACAGCGTAGCGAAGCGTCGCATCAGGACGTGTCCTCGGGGCGATGGCTGGCGCCCGTCGCGACGACGGTGGGCCCGCAGGTGCACGGTGGGTGACGGCTTGCCGTGCCACCGTGTCGGGACCGCCAGTGTGCCCGCGCCGTCCTCCCCGTGCAATTCGCGACGCGAGGGGGTGCGGCGAATTGGCCGCAGGAGTTGCAGAAGAAACGCATCGGCAGTTCGTGCCGGGCTGAGCCAAAGCCGCAGAGCAGGAAGCTAAGGCTGGGCTCCGCCCGGACCCGCCCCTGCTTCAAGGCGGGGGCGAGCCGCCCCTGGACCCGGCGCAACCTAGGTGTTGGTTTCCAGAGGCGAGCCTTTGGCGGGGTCCCCGCTTCCAGGCACGG
>CAXSES010000075.1:0-11021 GCA_964236225.1 uncultured Acetobacteraceae bacterium | reverse complement strand
ACATTAGGAGGCCATCCAATGACTCGATCGACCCGCGAGCCCCCGACCCGCGAGCAAACGACCCGCGCGCCTGGGCAGCCCGCCGCCCCGGCCGACGCCAGCCGGCCGCGGCCGGTCGAGGTCACGCCCGGCAACATCCATCAGATCGGCCTGCCGTTCGTGCTCCAGAACCAGTCGGGCTTCAATTTCTGGGACGTGAAGAGCGGCGACTACTTCGTCGAGCTGGAGGGGCAGTACTACGGCTGGGACAACGCGACGGTGCAGATCACGGAGGTCGGTCCAGGATACGGCCCGCCGATGCACATGCATCCCGTCGAGGAGATCTTCGTCCTCGTGGAAGGCGAGGGGGCCTTCGTGATCGGCGAGGAGATCATCCCGGTGAAGGCGCCGTGCGTGGTGCGCGTGCCGCCCAACACGCCGCACTGCCCCGTGTCCCTCGGGTCCGGCCGGATGAAGATGGTGGATTTCTTCTCGTCGAACCAGCCGGGCGGCACCCTTTGCGACGCGCCGGACCCGTTCTCGCACGTCAAGACGGGCGGCAACGAGCGCTCCGCGATGATCGAGAATTTCAGGAAGATCCTCGCGGATTTCGACACGGACGGGGACGGGAAGCTGTCGCGCGCGGAGGCGCCCGTCATGCTGCGCGACTCCTTCGAGCGCTACGACACCGACGGCGACGGGTTCATCACCTTCGAGGATGCCGAAGGCTGGGGATGAACGAACGCGGCCTCTCCCGCCGCGCAGGCGACCGGGGCCACGGACCGGCATCGCCCGGCGACGCGCCCTGCCTGGGGCCTGGCCGCGGTGACGCCATGCCCCCGGGCCGTGTCCTCGCGGCCGGTCCAGGGGTGGGGCTGGCCAAGGGAGCCGGCGGCCCGCCTATTCAAAGAAGCCGCGCGAAGGCGCATGCAGAGCACGAGTATGCTTTGTGGGAAAGGCAGACCCTAAAACGAACATCCCGCCGCGGTTGAGGGGCCGGCTGGGTAGTCCGGCTCGCGCCAGCCTAACGCCACCCTTGACGCCACATACCCCGGTTGGGACTCATGCGCCATGGATGAACACGTTCAGATACCCAACGCGACCGCGGACCTATTGGCCACAGCCGCAGACAGGCGATTCTCCACCATCATGGCCGATCCTCCGTGGAGATTTCAGAACTCGACCGGCAAGGTGGCGCCGGAGCA
Organism: uncultured Acetobacteraceae bacterium; assembly: GCA_964236225.1. GTDB lineage: Bacteria > Pseudomonadota > Alphaproteobacteria > Acetobacterales > Acetobacteraceae > CAXSEF01. The sequence continues at coordinate 9,837 of CAXSES010000075.1, read as the reverse complement.
TAAGCGGCTGAATCGCTACGGCACGATGACCCTGGACGACATCAAGGCGCTGCCGGTCGCCCGTGTCGCTGCCCAGACGTCCCACCTCTACCTTTGGGTGCCGAACGCGCTGCTTCCCGAAGGGCTGGCCGTCATGCAGGCTTGGGGATTCCGCTACAAGGCGAACGTGGTTTGGCACAAGATACGCAAGGACGGCGGCTCGGACGGCCGTGGTGTTGGCTTCTATTTCCGGAACGTGACTGAGTTGCTGCTGTTCGGCGTGATTGGCAAGAATGCCCGCACGTTGGCACCAGGCCGCACACAGGTCAACATGATGCAGACCCGAAAGCGCGAGCACTCGCGAAAGCCCGACGAGCAGTACGCACTCATCGAGTCCTGTTCGCCAGGGCCATGTCTGGAGATGTTCGGGCGCGGTGTCCGCAAGGGCTGGACGACGTGGGGCAATCAAGCTGACGAGAGCTACGAACCCACCTGGAAGACCTACGCCCACAACTCAAAAGCCGATCTGTTCGAGGTTAGGTAGCGGATCAAGGCTGGTACGGCTGACCGTTCCAGGTCGCCTGATTGGCCGCGACGATCAGGACTGGGCATGTTCCCATAACGCCCCTGCGAACCCGCATTTGCGCCTTGTCGAAGGCCGTAACCGTTGAGGTCGTCAGATCAATTGGTAGCTTTAGCGACCGGTGCGCCGGTGGCAACGTGTCTTGGTACTCGCTCCATATGCGTCGGGCCAGCCGCAGCAGGGCAAGGCGATCCTTGGTGATGATGACGCCTGCGGAGATAACACCGGCTTCATGCCAGGATCGGTAGGACGCCAGATCGCGGTCTAAATTCCCATCCTTGGCATTCCACTCGACATCAAGAACCACCCGATTTTGAAATTATCGACAAGGTATCCTTCCTGATGGACAGGAGGAAGTTCTGCTAGTCGTTGACCTTCCCTGGAATAAAGAATGCCTCTCGTTTCGAGGTCGAGGCGCGTCTCGCGCCAGCCCTTCGCCGCAAACCGAGCGTCGATCTGTTCTGCGATATCGCCTCTGTTCCCCCCGGCTTTCAACCACGAGGTCGGATCAAGCCGGTAGGTGGACAGGAACTCCACGATGTCGGCCCACTCGGCTGGGCATACCGCCTGGATCACCGCCGCAGCCGAGTTTGACTCCATGAACGCCCAATGGGACCGCGTCCCAAGCGGCAGAACCGAAGCGATGTCGTAGCTGAAAGTCTCGAACATGCCCGAAAGTTTGTAGCCGCCTGGCCATTCCCGTCCATCCCGCTCAGCAAAGGCTGCGTCGCGCTAGGTCAAACTTGTATATGGGTTCCGTTGGAAGAGCCGGACGAGGGGGCTCGCCCCCCGGCGGATGCCCGTCTTCAGGCGACGGGCCGGGCTCTGCCTTGCCTGCCTAGGCCGCGATCGACTCCCGGATCGCCTGCGCCGCCTCCCTGACCGCCGGCTGGCCGTGCTGGCGTTCCAGGCGGCGGATCGTGAAGTGGGCGCGGGCGACGTCGCGGTAGTGCGCCAGGAACGCGGCGTTCAGCGCGGCGCCGGTCAGCGCGCCGGCGATCGGCACCGCCTGCAGCGCGAATTTCTGCGACAGGGTGACGCCGTAGCGGGCGGCGACCTCGCTCAGCAGCATCACCATGGGCCGGCCCTGCATCAGCAGGCGCGCGGAGAAGTAGCCCAGCTCGGACTCGCCCGCTTCCGCGGCCTCGTCGTCGGCGCCGCGCAGGGCGAACACCTCCAGGCAGGCGCGCCGCGCGCCCGGGCTCGACAAATCCTCGCCCTCCTGGCGGGCGATGGCGGCGATCTCGCGCATGATCGACAGGGTGGTGATCGTGGCGTCGGGCAGGAAGCCGGCCATGCCGACGAAGCCGCCGGCGGCGCCAGACACCATCACGGCGGCGCGGCGCAGCAGGCCGGCGCGCCTGGGGTCGGTTTCGGTGAGGCCCAGGCCGAGGATCGCCACGTCGTAGGCGCGGGCCAGCGCCGCCTCGGCGACGCCGCGCATCCGGCTCTGCAGCGGGCCGGGCACGCCAAGGCTGCGCGCGCCCATCCGGGTGGCGCGGCCCAGGGCGCCGCCCATCAGGTCGGCGACGCGCACCACCAGGCCGCGGCCGGACTCCAGCCGCTCCAGCGCGGTGCGCAGCGAGTCGCGGGCGGCGGCGGGAAGCTCGGTCGTGGTCATCGCTGTGGTCTCGGTCATGGCGGCCCCTTGTTCTGCGGGGGGTGAACGCGCGGGCGGGGGCCGGGTGCGCATGCGGGCGAGACCGAGCCGGATGCGATGAGCGTTCAGGCAGGCAAGGCCAGGGCTCTGCCCTGGACCCGCCAGGGGGAGCCCCCCTGGACCGGCTCTACTTAGAGCGTTTTCGGGTCACATGGCCTCACCTTCAAATGTCAGACCTGACGGCGGCGGCTTGGTTGCGTGTGGGGTGTGAGCCCATCAATCCCGAAAACGCTCCAAGTATTGGTTTCCAAAGGCGAGCCTTTGGCGGGGTCCCCGTCTTCAGGCATGGGGGGCAGAGCCTCTGGCCTTGCCTGCTGAGCCGGTCATCGCGTTCGGCCGCTGGGTCAGCGTGCGTCGGGCGGGGCCGTCCTGGCGAGCTTGCGGGCGGTGCGCAGCAGGAAGGCGCGGTCCTCTGGCTCGCACTCGCGGTAAAGGCGGAGCAGGGCCAGCTCGTCGCCGCGCGTCGCCTCGGCGTCGGAGCGCGAGGCCGCGCCGTGCAGCAGCACCTCGACGCCGATGCCGAGAACGTCGGCGATCTTGGTGAGGTTGCCGCGCACCTGGCCGGCGCGGTCCGTCTCCCACTGCGCCACCGCGCTGCGCGAGACGCCGGTGGCGACGGCGAGGTCGTCCTGGGTCAGGCCGCGGTCGCGGCGCAGGGTGCGAATCCGCATCCCTACGCTCTCCGGCTCGGATCTGTTCGGTGACATGAGCCGCAATCTGCGTCATCGACGCTAACAAAACAACAATGAGGCTCGCGATCACGCAGCCGTGACCTTGTATTACAATACCGTGTTGATGCCAGGCGGGCCGGGCATTCGGGCCTGGCACGGCGTGCGCCGCGTCGCCGTGGAACGCCTGCCGCGGGAGGAAAGACGAGGCTGCGGCTAACGCTGCACGACGAACTCCGACCAGGCGCGGCGGCGCTCCCAGTCGAGGCGTTCCAGTTCGGGCCGCTCGGCCTGCGCCTGCGGATGGCCGAGGCAGAAATAGCCGATCAGCCGCCAGTCGGGCGGCAGGTCGAGCGCCCGCGCGACCTCGCCCGGGTCGAGGATCGACACCCAGCCCAGGCCGAGCCCCTCCGCGCGCGCCGCCAGCCAGAGGGTGTGGATCGCCGTGACCACGGAGTACTCCGCCATCTCCGGCATCGTGGCGCGGCCGAGGCCGTGCCCGTCCGGGGTCGCGCGGTCGGCGAGCACGGCGAACTGCACCGGCGCGTCCTCCAGCCCGGACAGCTTGAGGCGGGCGTAGCGTTCGGCGCGCTCGCCGTCGTAGCGGCCGAGGGCCTGGGCGTTGCTGGCGCGGAAGATGGCGCGGATGCGGGCGCGGCGCGGGGCGTCGGCGACCACAGCGAACCGCCAGGGCTGGCAGAGCCCGACGGAGGGCGCGAGGCAGGCGGTGGCGATCAGGCGGTCGAGCGTGCCCGGGGCCACGGGGTCGCGGCGAAAGCGGCGCACGTCGCGGCGCCAGCGGAACAGGAGGTCGAGGCGGTCGCGGAACGCGGCGTCGAAGCGCGGGGCAGCGTCGAGGCCTCGCGTCACCCCGGCGGCCTCTGGTCCTGACCGGCCAGGCAGACAAGGAAGGCCAGGGGCTCTGCCCCCCATGCCTGAAGACGGGGACCCCGCCAAAGGCAGGGCCCTTGGAACCCCTTTATCAAGGAAGGCCGGTCCAGGGGGGCTCCCCCTGGCGGGGTCCCCCTCTTCAGGCATGGGGGGCAGAGCCCCTGGCCTTGCCTGCCTCGCCCGGTCAGCCCCCAGCGCCGTTGGCATCGCGCGGGCGTCGGCCGCGGCGAGGGCGGCCTCCAGGCGGGTCCACTCGCCCTCCGCGCCGGGCAGGCCGAAGCGCAGCCAGCCCTCGGCGAAGCGGCGCACCAGGATGCCGTGCTCGCCCAAATGCTGCCACAGCCCCGGCAGCTCGTGCACCAGCCGGAACAGCGGGGTGCCGCCGGTCCCTGCCGCGCGCATCCCGGCGCGGCGGAGCAGCCGGTCGAGGCGCGCGGCCGCGGCGTCCAGGCGCCGCCGCGTGTCGCGGGTCCAGGCCGCGTCGCGCAGGGCCGCGGCGCCGATGGCGATGGCGGGGCCCGACACCGGCCAGGGTCCCAGGACCCGGCGCAGGCGAGGCGCCAGGGGGAGAGGCAGGATCGCGAAGCCCAGGCGCAGGCCGGCGAGGCCGTGGAACTTCCCAAATGAGCGCAGCCGGACCAGCGCCGGGTGCGGCTCGACGCGGTCCTCGGGACCGGCGAACGCCTCGTCGACCACGAGGATGCCGCCGCCCTGCGCCATGCGGTCGGCCAGGGCCAGCACGTCGGCCGGGGCGAGCCGGCGCCCGTCTGGGTTGTTGGGGTTGCACAGCACGCCGACCGCCGCGTCCGCCAGAGCGTCGGGCGAGGCCACGGCCGCCACCTCGCGGCCGGCGTCCTCCCAGCTCCTGCGGTGCTCGGCGTAGGTCGGCGACAGGATGGCCACCCTGCCCGGCGGCAGCAGGTAGGGCAGCACGCCGATGATCGCCTGCGATCCTGGCGCCGCCACCACCATGGCCGGCGTCGCGAGCCCGCACGCTTCCGCCGCCGCCGCCTCCAGGTCGGCCACCGCCTCCGGGTCCGGCAGCCTGGCCCAGAGCCCGGGCGGCAGGTCGGGCACGGGGTAGGCGATCGGGTTGATGCCGGTCGACAGGTCCAGCAGCGGCTGCGGCGCGCCGGGAAAGCGCCGCATCGCCGCGAGCCGTCGGCCGCCATGGGCGTGGTCGCCGTCCTGCGCCACGGACGCGGGCGCCGGCGCGGAGGGCGGAGAGGCAGGCGGCGGGGCACCTCCTGGGCGCGACGGCGGGGGCGTGCGGGCCTGCGCGGCGGGGCCGGGCGTGCTATCGCCGCCGCGGGCGCCGGGGTGGCCGGCGCCGGGCGGGGGGACGGCGTCCTGGCGATCACATCCGGCGTGGGCGTCGTGCTGGGCGGGCTCGGGGTCGAGGCGGCGTTCGGCTATCCGGATCGGGTGTTCCAACTGGCCGGCCATCCCGTGACGTGGATCGGCGCGCTGATCTCCCGGCTGGACCGCGCGCTCAATCGCGTGACCCTAGCCCCAGGCCGGCGCCGGCTCAACGGCGTGCTGGCGGAAGCGGTGCTGGTGCTGGCCTCGGTGGCGCCGGCGGCGCTGGTGCAGGACGCGGCCCGGGCGTGGCTGCCGCGCCCGGTGGCGCTGGCGGTGCTGGCGGTGCTGGCCAGCACGCTGCTCGCCCAGCGCAGCCTGTGGACGCATGTGCGCGCGGTCGCGGACGCGCTGGACGGCACGGGCGGCGCGACCGGCCTGGGCGGCGCGGCTGGCCCGGGCGCGGGGCAGGGCGGGGGCGCGGGGCAGGGCGGGGGCGCAGCGGCGAGCGTGGCGGGAGCCGACGGGCGGGCGGGCGGGCGGGCGGGGTTTGGGCCGGCTGGCGGCCGGCTGGCGGCGGGGCGCGCGGCGGTGGCGCGGATCGTCGGGCGCGATGTCGCGGGGCTCGACGAGGCCGGGGTGGTGCGCGCTGCGATCGAGAGCCTGGCGGAGAACTTCTCGGACGCGGTGGTGGCGCCGGCGCTCTGGGGCGTGGCGGCGGGGCTGCCGGGGCTGGCGTTCCACAAGGCGGTCAACACCGCGGACAGCATGGTCGGGCACCGCACCGCGCGGCACGAGGCGTTCGGCTGGGCGGCGGCGCGGCTGGACGACGCGATCAACCTGCCGGCGTCGCGGCTGGCGGCGCTGTGGATCGTGCTGGCGGCGGCGCTGCATCGTCTTGGCAGCGCTGTGGGCGGCGTTCTGGGCCGCGTTCCGGGCGGCGTCTGCATGGGCGGTGCCCGGCTGCACAGCGAGGCGTGCTCGCCCGTGGAGGCGGCGCGGGCGGCGTGGCGGGACGCGCGGCGGCACCGCTCGCCGAACGCGGGCTGGCCGGAGGCGGCGATGGCGGGGGCGCTCGGGCTGCGCTTGGCAGGGCCGCGGGCGTATGGCGGCGTGATGGTTGCCGATGCCTGGATGGGGCGCGGCCGGGAGGGCGCCGGGGTCGCGGACCTGCGGCGGGCGCTGGCGGTGTATCGCACGGCGTGTCTGCTGCAGGCGGGCGGGGTGTGCCTGCTGCTGCTGGGGTGAGGCATCGCGCGAGGGGCCGGGCTTGCGGGCAGCGGGTCGTGCTTCGCGCCGTCCGTTGCCGGTGCGCCGACGCGGGGTGGGCAGGGTTGGGAGCCGCCGGAGGGTGGGGCCTCGAACCCACCAGAGGCCGGGCTGCAGGACACGGACACCATCGCCTGAGTCACGGGCGCCTGAGTCACGGGCCTTCGGCGGGTCCGGCGTTGCTTGCCGAAGGGTTCGACGGTCTGCCCGGGGCGTCGGAGCGGCAGGCGCAGGGAAGGTCTGGCCGTGCCTGACGACAGGTGTGAGTGCCCGGGGCCGCCGGTCTCAGAGGGCGGGTGCCTCGGACTGCGCGGCGTGGAAGTTCGGCGAGACGCCGCCGGCCAGGTTCAGGGTGTCGGCCGAGGGATCGGCGGCGCAGGCGGCGAGCAAGAGGGCGGCGGCGAGCGAGAGGAGCCGCGTGGCAATTTTGGTGCGGGTCATGGGTGGTCTCCGATGTTCGGGATCGAGGGGCGCCGCGACCGGTCTGTCGGTGGCGCGACGGGGCAGGCGCGCTTGCCCCGGTGATGGCGGAAGCGGGCCGGGGTCGAGGCGACCAGCGCAGGCGGGGTGATCAGCGCAGGCTGATGGTCTGGAAGCGGTTCATCTCCAGCGTGTGCCGCTCGCCCGTCGCGGCGTCGGCGGGCGCATAGGCCGGGTGCGCGGCTGGTGCGCCAGTCAGTGCCGCCTGTAGGGAGCCTGTCATGCGGCTGGAGGCGAGACCCGGAAGGCCGGCCAGGGTGAGCGCCAGGAGCGCCGTGACGAGTATGGTTTTCATCGTTGCTGTCCTTGAGACGGGACACCCTTCGCTGGGGCTGATATCTGTATATGCAGTTTATGTCCGTCTATCAAGGTTCCCGCCACGATCGTCCAGGTGCTCAAGGAAACGTGCGATCGCGCTTCCAAAGGAGGACAAACATGCCTATCTAAGCAGGACGGGGCGGCTGATCCTCGGGAGGGTGCGGTGCTTCAGATCGGTGACTCACGTCAGTTCGGGGCGGCGCGGGACGAACTTGTTGACTGCACCTGCATGAGACTGCGCAAGGCGTCGCGTCGGATCACGCAGATCTTCGACCAGGCGCTGGCGCCGGCCGGGGTCACGGCGCCGCAGTTCGGGCTGCTGGCCATGCTGCAGGAGTCGGCGCAGGGCCGGGAGGACGGCCTGCCGCTCGGCGTGCTGGCGGAGCGGATGGGCATGGACCCGACCACGCTGAACCGGAACCTCAAGCCGCTGCAGGCGCAGGGCTTCCTCGCCACTGAGCCGGACGCCCGGGACCGCCGCGTCCGCCTGGTGCGGCTCACCGAGGCGGGGGTGGCGAGCCTGATGCAGGCCCTGCCGCTGTGGCGCGAGATACGCGAGCGGGTGCGCGTGCAGGTCGGGGTGGAGACGCTGGTGGCGCTGAACGGCCTGCTCGACCTCGCGACGCTGAAGCTCGCGGCCTGAGGCCGGGGCTGCGGCCTCATACCAGCGGCGGTTGAGTGTGACCGGTGAAGCAGGCAAGGTTGAGGCTCCTCTTCAGGCGTGGGCCTCAAACTCCGCCAAAGGCAAGCCTTTGGAATCCATTCCTTGGGTTCAGGGTTTCCAAAGAGTTCGGCCTGGCGGGTCTGGGCAGAGCCCAGACTTGCTTGCTGACAGGTCAATGTCAGGGGCCGTTGGCATAAGGCAGGCAGGATCCTCCACCTGCCATTCCAACAATCCGAAAGGGTTGTCGGAACCCTTGGCAGCCACGCCCGGACTCGCCAAAGGGCCGAGCCCTTCGGAGACCTAATACTTGAGCAATGGTTTCCAAAGGCTTGGCCTTTGGCGGAGTTTGAGGCAGAGCCTCAACCTTGCTTGCTGCCCCTACCCCGCCAGCGACAGCAGCCGGTCGACGTCGACGTGGCGTTCCAGGTGCGCCGCCAGCGCGTCCAGGGCGGCCTCGACCGCGCCCGCGTGGTCGCGTGTCGACGCCGGGCCGCCGAGGCGTCGCAGCCAGGCGGAGCGCTGGGCGTCGCCGGCGAACAGGCCGTGCAGGTAGGTGCCGGCCACAAGGCCGTCGGCGGAGCGGGCGCCGTCGGTGCGGCCGTCCTCCAGGCGCAGCACCGGCCGCGCGGCGTCCGGCCCGCCCGTGCGCCCCATGTGCATCTCGTAGCCGTGGCAGGCCACGCCGTCGTCGAGCGTGACGCCGCGGACGGACGCGAGGCGCTTGTCGCCGGCCAGCACCGTGTCGACGTCGAGCAGGCCGAGGCCGGGCGCCGTGGCGGGCGGGCCCTCCACGCCGTCGGGGTCGGCGACCGTGCGGCCGAGCATCTGGTAGCCGCCGCACAGGCCGAGCACGCGGCCGCCGCGGCGGCGGTGGGCGGCGATGTCGATGTCCCAGCCGGCGTCGCGCAGGCTGGCGAGGTCGGCGAGCGTGGCCTTGGAGCCGGGCAGGACCACCAGGTCGCAGCCGGCGGGCAGCGCGGCGCCGGGGCGGAGCAGCAGCAGCTCCACGCCTGGCTCGGCGGCCAGGGGGTCGAGGTCGTCGAAGTTGGCGATGCGCGGCAGCAGGGGGACGGCGACGCGCAGGCGGCGGGGGCTGGCGCCGGCGTCGGGTGGGTTGGCGCGGGGCCGGGCCGTGGCGTCGTCGAGGTCGGCGGCGTCCTCGGCGGGGAGCTGGCGGGCGGCGTCGAGGAACGGCACCAGGCCGAGCGCCGCCCAGCCGGTGTGGCGCGCGATCGCGTCCATGCCGTCGGCGAACAGGGTAATGTCGCCGCGCATCCTGTTGACGATGAAGCCGCGCACCAGGGCGCGGTCGAGGGGGTCGAGCACGGCGTGGGTGCCGACCAGGCTGGCGATCACGCCGCCGCGGTCTATGTCGCCGACGATCACCACGGGCGTCCCCGTCGCGCGGGCAAAACCCATGTTGGCGATGTCGTTGGCGCGCAGGTTGATCTCGGAGGCGCTGCCGGCGCCCTCGACGAGGATCAGGTCGGCCTCCGCGGACATCCGGGCGAAGCTGTCGAGCACGGCGGGGAGCAGGGCGCGCTTCATGGCCTGGTACTCGCGGGCGCGGGCGGCGGCGTGGACGCGGCCCTGGACGACGACCTGCGCGCCGCCGCCGCCCCCGTCGCCGCTCCCATCACCACCCTGGGGCTTGAGCAGGACGGGGTTCATGTGGACCGACAAGGGGACGCCGCAGGCCTGGGCCTGGAGGGCCTGGGCGCGGCCGATCTCGCCGCCGTCCTGGGTGACGGCGGCGTTGTTGGACATGTTCTGCGGCTTGAACGGGCGCACGCGCAGGCCGCGCCTGAGCGCCGCGCGGCACAGGCCGGCGGTGAGCAGGGACTTTCCCACGCCGGAGCCGGTGCCCTGGAGCATGAGGGCGACGGTCATGGGCAAAGGAAGGCCAGGGGCTCTGCCCCCCATGCCTGGAAGCGGGGACCCCGCCAAAGGCTCGCCCTTGAAAACATCTTGTTGCGCCGGTCCAGGGCGGCTCGCCCTGGCGGGGTCCAGGGGCAGGGCCCCTGGC
>CAXSES010000074.1:1388-11090 GCA_964236225.1 uncultured Acetobacteraceae bacterium | reverse complement strand
GCGGCGAGCAGCAGGGGGCGGGTCATCGGGGCTCCTGGAAGCAGGCAAGGCTGGGGTCCCCCTCCGCCTGCCATTCCAACGGCCCAAGAGGGCCGTTGGAACCTTCGGCAGGCTACGCCCAGACTCGCCCCTGCTTCAAGGCGGGGGCGAGCCGCCCCTGGACCGGCCTTACTGAAGCAAGTGGCCTTCAAAGGCCTGCCTTTGGCGGAGCTTGAGGCCGGGTGCCTGGAGGCGGGGCCTCAACCTTGCCTGCTTCCGGCTCAGGCGAACACGAACCACGCGAGGCTGCCCAGCCCAGCGGCGATGCAGTACCAGGCGAACGGCTCGAGGCCCCAGCGGTCGTGGTCGCGGAACCAGCGCATCAGGAACGCGGTGCTGAGCCATGCCGTGACCCCGGCGACGGCGGCGGCGAGCAGGCTGAGCTGGAGGGTGCCGGCGGGCATGTCGGCGCGCAGCAGCTTGGGCACCTCCAGCACGGTGGCGCCGAGGATGATCGGGGTGGCGATCAGGAAGGAGAAATGCGCGGCGCCCTCGGCGTGGAGGCCGCGCAGCAGGGCGCCCGTGATGGTGGCGCCGGAGCGCGAGAAGCCGGGGACCAGCGCCAGGCACTGCCACAGGCCGATCGCCACCGCGTCGAGCGGGCGCAGGGCGGAGAGCGGGCGCTCCGGCGCCTCTGCGCCTGCCCAGCCGCGGACGCGCTCGGCGAGCAGCAGCATCAGGCCGTTGGCCGCCAGCACCGCGGCGATGATCGTGGGCGCGCCGAACAGCCGGCGGAGCTGGTGCTCCAGCACCGCGCCCACGATCGCGGCCGGGATCGTGGCGATCACGATGAGGCCCAGCACGCGACGGCTCTCCGCGTTGGCGTGGGAGGTGCCGAGGCCGAGCACGCCGGAGGCGAGCGCCCACCAGTCGCGCCAGAAATAGGCCAGCAGGGCGATCGCGGTGCCGACGTGGAGCATGACCAGGAAGGGCAGGAACGCCTCGCCGCCCTGGTCCAGGCGCCAGCGGAGCAGGGCGGGCAGCAGCACGGCGTGGCCGAGGCTGCTGACCGGGAACAGCTCGGTCGCACCTTGCAGCGCGGCGATCGCGAACGCCTGGAGGAGGCTCATGCAGGGTTCCCGCTGTGTGGCCGCGGTTGGTGACGCAAAGCCCGCGGCCTGGCAAGGGCGGGGCGGGCCAGGGGCCCTGCGCCCCGACCTGCCCGGAGCGGGCCCCGCCGGGTGGGGGTTTCCCGGGGCCAGTGGCAGGCGGGTCCGGGCGGAGCCCGGCCCTGCATCCAGCCAGGCGGCCGGGATCGTGAACTTGCCGCATCGTGCCCCGCGCACGTGAACTTACCGCATCGTGCCTTACGCACGTGAACTTGCCGCATCGTGCCCCGCGCACCATAACGAACGGCCTCGCCTGCCCCGGAGTCGAACATGGCCGCGCCGCCCCCACATCTGCGCCACGCCGGCAGCCAGGCGACGGAGGTGCGCGTTGATCGTGTCTGAGGCCGAGATCCTCTCCCAGATCCAGGAGGTCGTCCGCTCGCTGGACGCCGTCCCCGCCGACGTCAGCAGGACGATCGGCGCCGACACCAACATCGTGCGCGACCTGCGGCTGGACTCGCTGGCGGTGATGGATTTCATCATGGCGCTGGAGACCAGGTTCGACACGATCGTGCCGCTCGACTCGCTGGCCGAGATCCACACCATCGGCGACCTCGCGGCCGTGCTCCGCGCCTCCGCCGCCCCGGCGCGGAGCTAGCCCATGTTCGCGAGGCACCAGGGCCTGAAGCAGGCCTTCGCGCGGCTCGGCGGGCAGCGCCGCAACCCGTTCAGCATCGTGTTCGACGAGATCGTCTCGCCCACGGAGGCCCGGCTGGGCGGGCGCGACATCCTGCTGTTCGGCACCAACAACTACCTGGGCATGACCTTCGACCCGGCCTGCGTCGAGGCCGCCTCGTCTGCGCTGAGGCGCGAGGGCACCGGCACCACGGGCTCGCGCATCGCCAACGGCACCTATGCCGGCCACGCGGCGCTGGAGGCGCAGATCGCCCGCTTCCTGGGCCGCGCGGACGCGATGCTGTTCACCACCGGCTACCAGGCCAATCTCGGCACACTGTCCGGCCTGTGCGGGCGCGAGGACCACCTGCTGCTCGACGCGGACAGCCACGCCAGCATCTACGACGGCGCGAAGCTGAGCGGCGCCCGCGTCACGCGCTTCCGCCACAACGACGCCGACGACCTGCACCGCCGCCTGCGCCTGCTCGCCTCCGAGCCGGGCGAGAAGCTGATCGTGGCCGAGGGCATCTACTCCATGCTGGGCGACGTGGCCCCGCTGCGCGAGTTCGCCGCCGTCAAGCGCGAGACCGGCGCCCACCTTCTGGTCGACGAGGCGCACTCGCTCGGCGTGCTCGGCGCGCGCGGCCGGGGCCTGGCGGAGGCGGCCGGGGTCGAGGCCGACGTCGACTTCATCGTCGGCACCTTCAGCAAGAGCCTGGGCGGCGTCGGGGGGTTCTGCGCCTCGGACCTGGAGGATTTCGGCCTGCTGCGGCTGGCGTCGCGCTCGTACATGTTCAGCGCGTCGCCGCCCTCCTCGGTCGTCGCCGGCGTGTCGCAGGCCCTCGTGCAGCTCGAGGCGCGCCCGGAGCTGCGGGCCAGCCTCGCATCGAACTCGGCGCGGCTCCACGCGGGGCTCGCCGAGGCCGGGTTCTCGCTCGGGCCGACCGCGAGCCCGATCGTGGCCATCCGGCTGCCCGACCCGGGCACGGCCGCGGCGATGTGGAACCGGCTGCTGGACCTCGGGCTGTACGTGAACCTCGCCCTGCCGCCGGCGACGCCGGGCGGGCAGTCGCTGCTGCGCACCAGCGTGAGCGCGGTGCACAGCCGCGCGCAGATCGAGCGGGCGGTCGAGATCATCGTCGCCGCCGGCATTGGGATGGAGGTCGTGCCTGGCGCGATGCGGCACTACCCGCCGGCGGCGCAGTAGCCAGGGCAGCAAGCAAGGCCAGGGCTCTGCCCCATGTCCTGGAAGGCGGGGACCCGCCAGGGGCAGCGCCCCTGGACCGGCCTTACTTAAGTATTGGTTTCCAAAGGCGAGCCTTTGGCGGGGTCCCCGCTTCCAGGCATGGGGGGCAGAGCCCCTGGCCTTGCTTCCTGGATTTCCAGGCCGAGACACGACCCAGGAGGCTCCCCCGTCGGCTCAGTAGATCAGGCGTATGGCGATCCTGGTCTCGCCCGCCGGCACGGCGATGCGCGCCGACTGGAACGAGGGCAGCAGCAGCGGCGCCACGTTGTTGGAGAAGCCGTAGCCCTCCGCAGGCAGGCCGAGCAGGGTGCGATCGAAACGGTGGTTGTCGTTGGCGTCGTGGTACACGGCGACCGCGTAGGCGCCCGGCGCGGACAGGCTGAAGCACGCCTCGGCCTGGCTGGAGGCCAGGGTCACGCGCGAGAGCGCGAGGCTACCCCGGTGCGCCAGAAACGCGGCCGGGTTCGCGCCGTAGAGCGTGAAGGTGATGTTGCCAGCGACCGGCCTCGCTCCCGTGACGCTGACCAGGAGGCGCGGCCGGCCGGCGTCCTGCCCGCCCGGCGCGCAGGGCGCGGCGTCCTGCTCCGCGGCGCGGCAGGGCGCGAGGGCCGACGCCAGGGCCAGCAGCAAGGCCGCGCAAGGCCGCCAGTCGACCCGGCGCGCGCCCGCAGGATTGCCCCGGGGATTGGATGTGTGGGCCAGTCTCGCGCCTCCGCCTGATGCCGGCGGCAGCAGAGCACGGCGCGGGCGGCCCCGTCCAAATGCCTGCCAGGGAGGCGGGTCGGCCTGGGCCCGCGCCATGGCGCGAGGGCCGGGTCCCTCCCCGCCGCGACTCCGGCGATCCAGGCGGATCGTCGGAGCCTTCCGCGGCTCCGCCCGGACCCGCCGGCGGGGCCGGAACGCCTGCGATGACGGGCTCCAGGGGCGTGGCCCCTGGCAGAGTCCGGGGCGGAGCCACAACCCTGCCGGCTTCCCGTGTCTTATCGTAACGCCCCTGGCGTCCCCGGGCGCGCCGACCCGACGCCGGCCGATGGCCCGGATCGGGCCGCCTTGACAGCGCTTCTCCGGCGAGGGCAATCAACGACCCTCGAGGAGGCCACGATGTACACCCGCTGGCGGAAACACGGACGCAGCTTCGACCTCGGTCGGATGACGCTGCGCGAGCTGCTCGTCGCCTATGGCAGCCACCCGGCGGTTCACGTCTATCTCGTCCTCGCCCTCGCCAGCCTCGCCTGCGCCGTGCGCTTCGCCGACGGGGTCCTTGGCCCGCTCGCCGCGGTGGCCGCGACGCTGCTCGCCTACCCGCTGGTCTGGTACGGCCTGCACCGGTTCGTGCTGCACAGCCGGCTGCTGTACCGCTCGCGCTGGACGGCGTCGCTGTGGAAGCGGGTCCACTTCGACCACCACCAGGACCCGCACCGCATGGACGTGCTGTTCGGCTCCCCGCTCAACACGGTGCCGACGATCCTGGCGCTGCTGGTGCCGCTGGGCTGGGCGGTGGGCGGCGGCGCGGCCGGGGCGGCGGCGGCGGCGTGCGCCGGTTTCCTGGTCACCTGCGGCTACGAGTTCTGCCACTGCACGCAGCACCTCGGCTTCCGGCCGCGCTCGCGCCTGCTGCGCCGGGCGAAGGAGCTTCACCTCGCGCACCACTTCCATGACGAGCACGGCAATTTCGGCATCGCCTCGTTCGCGCCGGACCGGCTGTTCGGCACCTACCGCGCCTCGCCGCGCGGCAGGCCGCGTTCGCCGCACGTGTTCAACCTCGGCTACGACGCGGCAGAGGCGGCGCGTTTCCCCTGGGTGGCCGAGCTGTCGGGCGGGCCGCCGCGCGACCGCCCGCCGCCCGCCGGCAAGGCCACGTGAGCGGTCCGGGCGTCCCGCCCGGCGACGTCGAGATCGTGGCCGTCAGGGGCCGTGCCGACCTGGAACGCTTCATCCGCCTGCCCGAGCGCCTGTATCGCGACGATCCCAGCTACGTGCCGCCGCTGCGCTCGGAGCGTCGCGACGCGCTCACGCCGGGCCGCAACCCGTTCTTCGAGCACGCGGAGGCGGCGTTCTGGATCGCCCGGCGCCGCGGCCAGGATGTCGGCCGCATCAGCGCGCAGCAGGACCGCCTCGCCCGGTCCGGCGCCGACGGACCCGTCGGCCATTTCGGCATGCTCGCCGCGATCGACGACGCGGCGGTGTTCGCGGCCCTGCTGGACACGGCGGAGGCCTGGCTGGCGTCGCGCGGCCTGGCCTGCGTGCAGGGCCCGTTCAGCCTGTCGATCAACGAGGAGAGCGGGCTGCTGATCGACGGCTTCGACACGCCGCCGATGCTGATGATGCCGCACGACCCGCCCTACGCGGACGCCCGGCTGCAGGCGCTCGGCTACGGCAAGGTGCGCGACCTCTACGCCTATCTGTGCGACACCACCGCCGCCCTGCCGCCCGCCGCCGCGGCGATCGTGGCGCGCGGCCTGCCCTCGAACGTGACGCTGCGCCCGATGCGCCGCTCCGACGTCAGGGGCGATGTCGCGGCGATCGTTGAGATCTTCAACGACGGCTGGGACGGACACTGGGGCTTCGTGCCGCTCACCCCCGCCGAGGTCGACCACATGGCGAGCGCGATGAAGCCGCTCCTGCGCGAGCGACTGGTCTGGTTCGCGGAGGTGGACGGCGTGCCGGCGGCGTTCGGGCTGTGCCTGCCGAACCTGAACGCCGCGATCCGCGACCTGTCGGGACGGCTTGTGCCGTTCGGCTGGGCCAGGCTGCTGTGGCGTCTCAAGGTCGCGGGCATCCGCACGGCGCGGGTGCCGCTGATGGGCGTGCGGCGACGCCACGAGGGCAGCCTGCTCGGCGGCCTGCTGCCGCTGCACGTCGTCGAGGCGCTGCGGCGCGAGGCCCTGGCCTGCGGCATCGAGTCCGTCGAGATGTCGTGGGTGCTGGAGGACAACCTGCCGATGCGCCGGCTGGCCGAGGCGGTCGGCGGCCACGCCTACAAGACCTACCGCGTCTACGAGAAGAGGCTGGCCGCGTGAGCGGACCGGCTGCCGCACGCCCGGCCGCGCCGCCCGCCCCGTCCCCGGGCACGGGCACCGCCCGCCCGCCCCGCGCCCCGCCCCCTGCCCCGGCCTGCGCCCCGGCTGGCGCCCCGCCTTGCGTCATCGCATCCTGGAGACCCACGGACATGCCCGGGCCAACGCCGACCCTGAGCGGCCTTTTGCAGCGCAGGGGCGGTTTTGCCAGTCTGCCGGACGCCCTCGACTACGCCGCGCAGGGCGACAGCGGCCTGAACTTCTACTCCGTCCGAGGCGAGCTGACGACGGCGCTGCCCTACCGCACGCTGCGCGAGGAGGCGCTGGAGCTGGCGCGCAGGATGCTCGGGCTCGGGCTGCGGCCGGGCGGGCGCGTCGCGATCATCGCGGAGACCCACCCCGATTTCGCCCGCGTGCTGTGCGCCTGCCAGTACGCGGGGCTGATCCCGGCGCCGCTGCCGGTGCCGTTCGCCTTCGGCGGGCGCGAGGCCTACACCGCGCATGTGCGGCGCCTGGTCCAGGAGGCGCGCGCGACCGCGCTGTTCGCGCCGGCGTCGCTGATCGGCTGGCTGTCGCCGATGGCCGCCGAGCTGGAGCTGCTCGTGTGCGCCACCGTGGCGGAGCTGTCCCAGGCGCCGCTGTCGGACGCGGCGCTGCCGGCGGTGGGGCCGGACGACACCGCCTACCTGCAGTTCTCCTCGGGCAGCACCCGCTTCCCGCTCGGCGTCGTCGTGCAGCAGAAGGCGCTGATGGCCAACGCGACCGCGATCCTGAGCCACGGGCTCCAGGTCCGTCCCGACGACCGCGCCGTCTCCTGGCTGCCGCTGTCGCACGACATGGGGCTGGTGGGATTCCTGCTCAGCCCGCTGGCGGGCCAGATCTCGGTCGACCTGCTGGCGACGCAGGACTTCGCGCGGCGGCCGCAGCTCTGGCTTTCGCTGATGTCGGCGGGGCGGGGGACGATCTCCTACAGCCCGAGCTTCGGCTACGACCTGTGCACGCGCCGCGAACGCTCGATCTCGACCGCGGAGCTGGACCTGTCGCCGTGGCGGGTCGCTGGGATCGGCGGCGACATGATCCGGCCGGCGGCGCTCGCGAGCTTCGCGGACGCCTTCGCGTGCTGCGGTTTCCGCGACAGCGCGTTCCTGCCCAGCTACGGCATGGCGGAGGCGACGCTGGCCATCAGCTTCGCGCCCGCCGGCCGCGGCGTCGAGACCGACACCGTGGACCTGGACCGGCTGGAGCAGGAGGGCGTGGCCGTGGCGCCGGGCAGGGCCGCGCGCACCCGCACCGTGGTGCTGTGCGGCACCGCCCTGCCAGAGCACGAGATCGAGATACGCGGCATGGACGGAGCGAGCCTGTCCGAGCGCCGGGTGGGACGCATCTTCGCGCGCGGCGTGAGCCTGATGCAGGGCTATGACGGCCACCCTGAGGAGACCGACGCGGTGCTCTCGGCCGATGGCTGGCTCGACACCGGCGACCTCGGCTACCGGCTGGGCGACACGCTCGTCGTCACCGGCCGGGCCAAGGACCTCATCATCATCAACGGCCGCAACATCTGGCCGCAGGACCTGGAGTGGACCGTCGAGCGGTCGATCCCCGAGGTCAGGACCGGCAACATCGCCGCGTTCTCGGTCGAGGAGGACGGCCGCGAGGTGCTGATCCTGGCGATCGAGGCGCGCGGCGTCGGCGGCCCCGCCGCCAGCCGCCGCCTGGTGGACGAGGTGAGCGGCGCGGTGCGCAGCCAGCACGGGTTGGACGGGCGGGTGGTGCTGCTCGCGCCCGGCAGCCTGTCCTACACCTCGTCGGGCAAGCTGAGCCGCACCGCCACGCGGCAGCGCTACCTCGCCAACGACTTCGCCGCCATCCCGGCGTGAGGGCCGGGCGCCAGGGAAGCAAGGTTGAGGCCCCGCCTTCAGGCACCGGGCCTCAAACTCCGCCAGGGGAAGGTCCCCTGGACCGCCTCCCCCAAGGTGCGCCGGGTCCAGGGGTGGCTCGCCCCTGGCGGGTCTGGGCGTAGCTGCCCGAAGGTTCCAGCGGCCCGCTTGGGCCGTTGGAATGGGCAGCGGAGGGAGAGCCCAGCCTTGCTTCCTGATCGATCCGTGACGCCTCTCGCCGCCGTCACCGGCGGCACAGGGTTCCTCGGCCGCCATGTGGTGGCCGCCCTCCTGCGGTCGGGGTGGCGGGTGCGCCTCCTGGCGCGGCGCGACCTGCCCTGCCCGCCCGGCGTGGAGCGGGTGCGCGGCGACCTCGGCGACGGCGAGTCGCTGTCGCGGCTGGTGCGCGGCGCCGGCGCGGTGGTGCACGCGGCCGGGCTGGTCAAGGCGCGCGGACAGAGCGAGTTCCTGGCGGTCAACCGCGACGGCGCCGGCCGCCTGGCCGCCGCGGTGGCGCGCGATGCGCCGCTGGCCCGCGTCGTCCTGGTGTCCTCCCAGGCCGCCCGCCGCCCCGACCTCTCGCCCTACGCCGCGAGCAAGCGCGCCGGCGAGGCCGCCGCCGTCGCGGCGCTCGGCACCACGCCCTGGGTGGTGCTGCGCCCGTGCGTGGTCTACGGGCCCTGGGACCGCGAGGGCCTCGCGCTGCTGCGGCTGGCGGGGAGCCGGTTCGTGCCGTCCCCTCGTCCGGAACCGCGCATCGCCATGGTCCACGCAGGCGACGTCGCCGCGGCGATCGTCACGCTGTGCGACGGCGGGCCGGGCGGCGCCACGTTCGAGGTCTGCGACGCACGGCCGGACGGCTACGGATGGGGCGAGCTGATGCGAGAGGCGGGGACGGCGCTGGGCTGCCGGCCGCGCGTGGTGCCGGTGCCGAGCCTGCTGCTCCACGCTGCGGGCGCCCTCGGCGACGGCGTGGCCGCGTTGTCCGGGCGTGCCGCGATGTTCGGACGGGGCAAGGCGCGCGAGTTCCTGCACCGCGACTGGGGTTGCGACCTGGCCACGCGGCTGCCGACGGCGCTGTGGACCCCGCGCGTGAACCTGCGCGCCGGCCTGGAGGAGACCGTGACGTGGTGGCGAAGCAGGGGCGAGGAGCTATGAAGCAAGGTTGAGGCTCCGCCTCATCCGCCAAAGGCTCGGCTTTGGAATCCAATACTTAAGCAAGGCCGGTCCAGGGGCGGCTCGCCTCTGGCGGGTCTGGGCGGAGCTGCTCGAAGGTTCCGACGGCCCTCTTGGGCTGTTGGAATGGCAGGCGGAGGGAGAACCCAGCCTTGCCTGCCTGCAGGGCGGGCAAACCGGAACGGCCCGCTAGGCGGCGCTGGCCTGGTAGCCTTCGTCCTGGACCGCCGCGATCACCCGCGCGGCGTCTGCGGGACCGCTGATGTCCACGGTGCCGCCGGCGAGATCGACCGAAATGTCGGCGTGCGGCGCGACCGCTGCGACGGCCTTGCGGATGGCCAGGACGCAATGCTGGCAGGTCATGCCGGCAACCTTGAGACGCATCATGGCGAAGCCCTCCGGACACGCCGCACCTGGACCGACGCTCCACCGCGCCGCGCCGTCGCGGTCGAGGCCGCGTCCGGCGCATCGTCGGCCGAGGCCGCGTCCGGCGCATCGTCGGCCGAGGCCGCGTCCGACGCATCGTCGGGAGGGCGACATGCAAAGGCCGCGGCCGGGCGGGTGCCCGGGCCGCGGCCCCGATCCTGCGGCGCCCTCGCGCCGGGCTTCAGAAGCCCTCGCGC
>CAXSES010000074.1:0-1288 GCA_964236225.1 uncultured Acetobacteraceae bacterium | reverse complement strand
CAGGCTCCGGGGCATCAGGCTCCGGGGCGAGGCGTTCCGAGGCGGGGTCCTCCAAGGCGGGGCTCTCCGAGGCAGGACCGGCCGCACCGGTGATGCTGATCAACCCCGTCGTCGAGTCGCTGGACGAGGCGACGGTGCTCGGCTGGGAGGGCTGCCTGTCGATCCCGGGCCTGCGCGCCGCGGTGCCGCGCCACGCCCGCATCCGCTACAGCGGCGTGGACTGCGACGGGCGCACGGTGCAGGCAGAGGCCGCGGGGCTGCACGCCGTCGTGGTGCAGCACGAGAACGACCATCTGGACGGGATGCTGTATCCGATGCGCATGACCGATTTCCGCCTGCTGGGCTTTCAGGAGGAGATGACCCGCTTCGCCCCGGTGCTGGAGCGGGACCCGGTGCTGGAGAGGGAGTCGTGACACGATGCGGCACCCTGCCTCCGACCCGGCGCGGACCGCCGCCGCGCGAGCGGGCGAGGCCGGCGGCGCGGACGTGACCCCGCCCGAGCGAAGCGCCGAGCGCGACGCGGCGATCGACGCGCTGCTCGCCGCCGTGCCGTTCCCCGGCTGGACGATGCCGGCGCTGCGCCGCGCGGCCGGGCCGGACGCCGACCTGCTGTTCCCCGGCGGCGCCGCGGACCTGGTCGAGGCGTTCGTCGACCTCGCCGACCGCCGCACCGTGCAGGGCGCGCAGCAGCTCGGGCTGGAGTCGCTGCGGGTGCCGGCGCGGGTGCGGGCCCTGATCGCCGAGCGGCTGCGCCAGGCGCGGCCGCACCGCGACGCCGTGGCGCGGGCGGTGGGCGTGCTGGCGAACGCGCCAGGGCTTGCGGCGCGGTGCACGGCGCGCACGGTCGACGCGATCTGGTTCGCCGCGGGCGACGGCTCGGCGGACCTATCCTGGTACACCAAGCGGCTGATCCTGGCGGGGGTGTACGGCACCACGCTGCTGGTCTGGGTGGGCGACCGCTCCGGGGACGACGCGGTGACGCTGGCGTTCCTGGACCGCAGGCTCGACGACGTGCGCCGCATCGGGCGGCTGCGGCGGACGCTGACCCTGCGGCGATGGTCGGGCGGGGGCGACTGAGCAGGCAGGGTTGAGGCCCGCCCTCAAGCCCGCGCCTTGAAGCGGTCGCGGGTCTGGCAGAGCCCGGCCTTGCCTGCCTCCCGTGCCGGCGGCCCTCGCGATTGCGGCGGGCTGCCGCGCGCCCTATCTGTTCCCGGCGGCCATGGCGGTCGTGGAGCGCGGGTTGCATGAACGCCACGGGTGGTGTGCCGATCGATCTGATCCTGCTGGG
>CAXSES010000073.1:0-11242 GCA_964236225.1 uncultured Acetobacteraceae bacterium | reverse complement strand
AATGGCAGGCGGAGGAAGAGCTCAGCCTTGCCTGCCTCACTCCGCGGGCTGCCCTCCCGCCACCACCGGCATGCGGCGGCGCCTGAATCCCCGCCCGAGCAGCCCCGCCAGGTCGTCCATTGCCACGTAGAACGACGGCACGAACACCAGCGACAGCATCGTCGAGACGATCAGCCCGCCGATCACCCCGATCGCCATCGGCGCGCGGAACTCGCCCCCGTCGCCGACGCCGAACGCGCTGGGCAGCATCCCGGCGACCATCGCCACCGTGGTCATCACGATCGGCCGCGCCCGCTTGGAGCCGGCCTCCAGCAGCGCGGTGCGGCGCGAGGCACCATGGGCGCGGGCCTCGATCGCGAAGTCCACCAGCATGATGGCGTTCTTGGTCACGATGCCGATCAGCATGAGGATGCCGATGATGACGGGCATGCTGATCGGGTTGCCGGTGACGAGGAGCGCCAGGATCACGCCGCCGAGCGAGAGGGGCAGGGACAGCAGGATGGTGATGGGCTGGGCCAGGCCGCCGAACAGCAGCACCAGCACCGCGAGCACCAGCAGCAGGCCGACGCCGATCGCCTGGCCGAAGCCCGCGAACACCTCTGCCATGATCTCCGCGTCGCCGCCGTTCTGGATGCGCACGCCGGCGGGCAGCGACTGCGCCGCGGGAAGCTGCGTGACCTGCGCCAGCGCGGCGCCGAGCGGGATGCCGGGGGCAAGATCGGCGCCGAGGACGACGCGGCGCTCGCGGTCGTAGCGCTCGATGGAGGAGGGGCCCTGGCCGAAGCCGATCGTTGCCACCGAGAGCAGCGGCACTGCGTATCCGGTGGCGCCCCCCACGCTGAGCGCCTCCAGCGTGCGCACCTGGCCGCGGGCGGCGCGCGCCACCTCCACGCGGATCGGGATCAGGCGGTCGCCGGTCCTGAACTTGGGCAGCAGGGCGTCGATGTCGCCCAGGGTCGCTATGCGCACCGCATCGGCGATGGCCTGGGTGGAGACGCCGAAGCGCGCCGCCTCGTCGCCGCGCGGCACCACGCGAAGCTCAGGGCGGTCGAGGCCGGCATTGGCGGCGACGTTGGAGAAGCCGGGCAGGCGGCGCATGGCGCTCTCCAGCCCGGCGACGGCGTGGTCGAGGGGGGCCGCGTCGCGCGACAGCAGGCTGATGGAAAGCTGGCGCTCGCCGCGGTCGTTGACGTACCAGCCGCGCAGGTCGGGGACGGCGGCGAGGCGGGCGCTCAGCTCGGTCTCGATCTGCTTCTGGGTGCGGGCGCGCCCGGATTTGGGCACCAGGCGCACGACCATGTTGGCGCGGCGCACGTCGTTGCCCTCGCCCGTGGGGGTCTGGCCGCCCACGACGTAGACGCCGTCCACGCCGGCGGTGCCGCGGAAGGCGCGGACCACGGCGTCGGTGCGGGCCTCGGTGTCCTCCAGCGTCGAGCCGGGCGGAAGCTCCAGCGACAACACGATGCGGCTGTCGTCGTTGGCGGGGATGAAGTCGGACGGCAGGGTCGTGGTGGACCACAGCGACAAGGCGAACAGCGCAAGGCCGACCACGAGCGTCACGTAGGGCCGCGCCAGCGTGGCGCGCAGCAGCCGGGCGTAGCCGCGCATCACCGGGCCGTCGCGCGCCACCTCGGCCGGACGCGCGCGCAGCAGGTGGGCGGCCAGCACCGGGGTCAGCAGGCGGGCCACCAGCAGCGAGGCCAGCACGGCGGCGGCGATGGTCAGGCCGAACTGCTTGAAGTACTGCCCGGCGATGCCGCCCATGAAGCTCACGGGGGCGAACACCGCGACGATGGTCAGCGTGATCGCCATCACCGCGAGGCCGATCTCGTCGGAGGCGTCGATGGCGGCCTGGCGCGCGGTCTTGCCCATGCGGATGTGGCGGACGATGTTCTCGACCTCGACGATGGCGTCGTCGACCAGGATGCCGGTGACGAGGGTGATCGCCAGCAGGCTGACGAAGTTGAAGCTGAACCCCATCGCCTCCATCGCGAGGAAGGTCGGCACCACGGCGAGCGGCAGGGCTGTGGCCGAGACCAGGGTGGCGCGCCAGTCGCGCAGGAAGATCAGCACCACCAGCACGGCGAGCGCGGCCCCTTCCAGGAGCGCGTGCATGGCGGCGAGGAAGCTGCCGTAGGTGCCGCGCACCGAGTCGTCGATCAGGGTGAAGCGCACGTCGGGATGGGCGGCGGTGAGCGCGTCGACACGGGCACGCACCAGGGCGGCCACCGTGACGTCGCTGGCGCCCTTGGCGCGGTGCACCGCGAAGGCGACCACCGGGCGGTCGCCGTCGAGGCGGGCGAACTGGCGCGGCTGCTCGAAGGAGTCCGTGACCTCGCCCAGCTCGCGCAGCCGGGTCTCGCGCCCGCCCGGGAGCACGATGCGCGTGTCGGCCAGCTCGGCGATGCTGCCGGCGCCGGCCAGGGTGCGGATCGCCTGCTCCTGGCCGCCCAACTCGGCGCGCCCGCCGGCGAGGTCGACGTTGGTGGCGGCGACCTGGCGGTTGATGTCGCCCGCGGTGATGCCGAACGAGGCGAGGCGGTCGGGGTCCAGCGCCACGCGGATCTCGCGCGTGACGCCGCCCACGCGCTCGACCTGGCCCACGCCGCGCACCCCTTGCAGGTCGCGCACCACCACGTCGTCGACGAACCAGGAAAGCTGCTCCAGCGTCATGCCCGGCGCGGAGGCGGCGTAGGTCTGGATCGCCTGGCCGACCACGTCGACGCGGTCCACCACCGGCTCCTCGATGGTGGCGGGCAGGTCGGTGCGGATGCGCGAAAGCGCGTCCTTGACGTCGTTCAGGGCGCGGTCGGAGCTGATCTCCAGGCGCAGCTCGATCACCGTGACCGAGGAGCCGTCGGTCACGGAGGACTGGATGTGCTTGACGCCGGCGACGCCCGCGACGGCGTCCTCGACCTTGCGCGTGACCTGGGTCTCGAGCTCGGCGGGGGCGGCGCCGGACTCGGTGATCGAGACCGAGATCACCGGCACGTCGACGTTGGGCGCGCGGGTGATCGGCACCCACAGGAAGCTCACCGTGCCGAGCACCAGCAGCACGGTGAACAGCACCATGGCCGGCACCGGCTTCCTGATCGACGCGCCGGAGATGTTGAACGCCATCGTCTAGCGCCCCGCTGCCGACGTTGCCGCCACCTGCGCCGCCACCGGCGTCACGCGGTCGCCGTCGCGCAGGAAAGTGCCGGACAGCGTCACCACGCGGTCGCCCGCCGCGACCCCGTCGTCCAGCTCGGCGCTCGAATCGTCGCGCAGCCCGACGGTGACGGCGCGCACCCGGACCACCGGCCCGTCCGGACCCTGGGCCACCAGGGCGACGTGGGGGCCGTCCGCCTGGAACAGCAGCGCGGAAAGCGGCACCAGCACGCCGTCGCGCCGCGCCACCTCGACCTCGGCGCGCACGAAGCTCCCGGTGGCGGGCAACGCGGAGGCCGCGGCGCCCGAGGAGGGCGGAACGGCAGGCGGGGCGGGGCGGGCGGACTCCGGCTGCGCCGCGGCCGTGGTCGCGGCGCCGTCCGGGTCCAGCGCGATCCGCACCCGTCCCAGGCGCGTCGTGGCGCTGACCTCGGGCGAGATCAGACGCACCCGGCCCGGGCGCTGCGCGCCGTCCACGAACAGCGCCGCCGCCTGCCCGACGCGCAGCCGCGCCAGCAGCGCCTCCGGCACCGCCGCCTCCATCTCCACGGTGCCGCCGGTGACAAGGCGGAACAGCGGCTCGCTGGCCACGCCGACCACCGCGCCGACCCGCGCCGCGCGCCGGCTCACCAGGCCCGCCACCGGGGCGCGCAGCTCGGTGCGGGCGAGGCGCACCGACAGCTCCTGGCGCTGCGCCTCGGCCAGCGCACGGTCTGCGCGCGCCAGGCCGAGCGCGTCCTGTGCCGCCGCCACCCGCGCCGCCGCCACCGACTGCGCCGCCTGCCTCTGCTCGAACGTCTCGCGCGAGGCGTCGCCGCGGCCGATCAGCTCGCGGGTGCGCGCATAGGCGGCGTCGGCCTGCACCTGGTTCGCCGCCGCCTCTGCGATCTGGCCCTGCGCCTGGGCAATCGACGCCTCCGCGTGGGCGATCTGCGCCGCGTTCTGCGCCAGAGAGGCGTCCACCGCCTCGCGCGACAGCCGCGCCAGCACCTGACCCTGCGCCACCCGGTCGCCTTCCTCGGCCAGCACCGCGGTCACGGCCAGCCCGTCGATCTGCGGCACCACCATCGCCTCCTCGCGCGCCACCGCCGTCCCGGTCAGCGTCACCCGCTCCACCAGCGTGCCGCGCGCCGCCGCCGCCGCCGTGACCGACGGGGCCTGCGGCAGGGCAGGCGGCGCCAGCGCCGCGACCGCGACTGCGGGCGCCACAGCCGCGAGCAGCAGCGCAGCCGCAGCCAGGCTCGTCCTGGCGGTCGTCCTCTCGTCGGCTGCGGTCACGGTGGTCCCCGTTGCTGTGCGGCCCTCGTTAGCACGCCGCACTCCCTGGTGTGGCAGATGGCGCGGCAACGCGACATGGGAAGAAAGGCCAGGGCCCTGCTCCATCGCCTGGAAGGGGGGACTCGCCAAGGGGCGCGCCTTCTGGAAACCATCCGCTCGGGTTCGGGGCGTCGCGCGAGAGAAGGTGCTCCAGATCCGAAGCTGCACCGGTCCGCGGGGACAGCCTCCGGCGGGTCCCCGCTTCCAGGCGATGCGCAGAGCCCTGGCCTTTCTTCGCAGGTGCAGCAGATTTCTTGAGGCCGGGCCGGTTTCGTGGCATGGAGCGCGCTCCTCCCCGCACACGCGCGTGCTGCATTTCGACGCCGCACGGGAGCCTCCGCCATGAGCCTGCTGACCATTTCCGCCGTCACCCTGCGCATCGCCGGCCGCACCCTGCTGGAAGGTGCCGATCTCACCGTCGACCCGGGCCGGCGCATCGGGCTGGTCGGGCGCAACGGCGCGGGCAAATCCACGCTGCTCAAGGCGGTCTCGGGCGAGATCAGCGTCGACGGCGGCGACATCCGCCTGTCCTCGCGCGCGCGGATGGCGCAGGTGAAGCAGACCGCGCCGTCCGGGCCGCAGTCGCTGCTCGACACGGTGCTGGCGGGCGACGCAGAGCGGCTGGCGCTGCTGGCCGAGGCCGCGGAGGCGGAGCGGGGGCATGTGGCGCCGGACCGGATCGCGGCGATCTACGAGCGGCTCGGGACGATCGACGCGGACACCGCGCCGTCGCGGGCGGCGACGATCCTGGCGGGGCTGGGCTTCGACGCGCAGACGCAGCTGCGGCCGGTGGACTCGTTCTCCGGCGGCTGGCGGATGCGCGTCGCGCTGGCCACCGTGCTGTTCTCCAACCCGGACCTGCTGCTGCTCGACGAGCCGACCAACCACCTCGACCTCGAGGCGACGATGTGGCTGGAGGCATGGCTGGCGCGCTTTCCCGGCGCGGCGCTGGTGGTGAGCCACGACCAGGGGCTGCTGGACCGTTCGGTGCACGCGATCGCGCATCTGGACCAGCGGCGGCTGTCGCTGACGCCGGGGGGATACAGCGAGTTCGTGCGAATCCGCACGGAGCAGGCGATGCAGCAGACGCGCGCGGCGGAGAAGGTCAGCGCGCAGCGGGCGCACATGCAGGCGTTCGTGGACCGGTTCCGCGCATCGGCGTCCAAGGCGCGGCAGGCGCAGTCCAGGCTGCGGGCGCTGGAGAAGATGCCGATGATCGACGCGGTGATCGAGGCGTCGCCGACGCGCTTCGCGTTCCCGGAATCGCCGAAGCTGGCGCCGCCGATCCTGTCGCTCGACGACGTCAGCACGGGGTACGGCGATGCGACGGTGCTGTCGGGGCTGTCGCTGTCGATCGATCCGGACGATCGGATCGCGCTGCTGGGAGCGAACGGCAACGGCAAGTCCACGTTCGCGAAGCTCGTTGCGGGGAGGCTGGCGGCGAGTTCGGGGGCGATGCGGCGGGCGGGCAAGCTGCGGGTGGGGTATTTCGCGCAGCACCAGGAGGCGGAGCTGGCGGGCGGCGAGTCCGCGCTGGACCACATGGGGCGTGCCCTGCCGCAGGCGGCGCCGGGCGCGCTGCGTTCGCAGCTTGCGCGGTTCGGGCTTGACGCGGACAGGGCGAACACGCCGACCGCCAGCCTGTCGGGCGGAGAGCGGGCGCGGCTGATGCTTGCCCTGGCGACGCGCGAGGCGCCGCAGCTGCTGATCCTCGACGAGCCGACCAACCACCTCGACATCGATGCGTGCGACGCGCTGGTGCGGGCGCTCGGCAGCTTCGAGGGCGCGGTGATCCTCATCACCCACGATCCGCATCTTGTGGAGCTGGTCGCGGACCGGCTGTGGCTGGTCAATGACGGCACCGTGCGGCCGTACGACGGCGACATGGACGAGTACCGGGCGCTGCTGGCGAAGAAGGACAGGCCGGCAAGGAAGGAGGCAGGGCCGAGCCGCAAGGACGAGCGCAAGGCACGGGCGGCGGCGCGGCTGGCGGCGGCGTAGGCAGGGCCGGGAGGCGAGCCACCCCGGACCCTGGCATGACCTGGGCTTCGTTGCGCCGGTCCAGGGGGGCTCCCCCTGGCGGGGTCCAGGGGCAGCGCCCCTGGCCTTGCCTTACGCCTGCTTCATCGCCGCGAGCACCTTGGCCGGCGTCATCGGCACCGAGCGCATCCGCGCGCCGACCGCGTCGAACACAGCATTGGAGATAGCGCCCGGCACTACCGCGGAGGAGGGCTCGCCGGCGCCCCAGGGCTTCTCGGTGGGGCGGTCGATCAGGTCCATGACCACCTCCGGCACGTCGGGGAAGGTGATGATCGGGTAGGTGGACCAGTCGAGGCTGGTGACCATGCCGCGATCGAAGGTGACGTTCTCCATGAGCACGCGGCTGGTGGTCTGGATGACGTTGCCCTCGATCTGGTTGCGCAGGCCGTCGGGGTTGATGATCTGCCCGCAATCGTGGGCGACGTAGACCTTTGTCACCTTGATCGCCCCGGTGGAGCGCGTGACCTCGACCTCGGCGACCAGGCCGATGTAGGTGCGCACCATCTCGTACTTGACGTAGGCCATGCCGCGGCCGTGCGCGACGTCTCCGTCCTGCCCGGAGGATGGCTGGTCGGCGCGGGGCGAGGGGCGGCTGTCCCAACCGCTCAGCTTCGCGAGGCGCTGGAGAAGCTCCAGTCCGCGCGGGTCCTTGAGGTGGTCGACGCGGAACTGCATCGGGTCGGTGCGGGTGGCGGCGCAGATCTCGTCGATGAAGGACTCATTTGCAAAAGTGTTCTGCAGGCGGCCGGGGGTGCGTATCCAGGACGGGCGGAACGGGGTGTCGGCGAGGCGGTGGGCGATCGTATGGATGTTGTCGAAGCCGTAGGGGATCGCGCTGTCGCCGGTGACGCCGCCGGGGCTCATGCCGGCGTCGTGCGGCCTGTCGGCGAGCGAGGCGGTCAGCAGCGGCACGTTCTTCGCGGTGACGTCGGGGGTGAACAGCTCGCTCTGCCAGGCGGTGACGTTGCCGGACTCGTCGAGGGCGGCGTGCATGTCGAGCAGGGTGGGCGGTCCCTTCGGGTCCCACCCGTGCTCGTCGGCGCGCATCCACTGCACGCGGACCGGCTGGCCGCCCATGGCCTGGGAGAGCAGCACTGCGTCCGAGGCGGCGTCCTCGTGGCCGTTGCGGCCGTAGCAGCCGGAGCCGTCGACATAGAGGCAGCGCACGTTCTCCGGCGCGATGCCGGTCATCGCGGAGAGCGAGCGGCGCAGGTTGTGCGTGGCCTGCGACGCGCTCCAGCAGGTGAGCCTGCCGTCCACCACCTGCGCCACCGCGCAGGACGGGCCGATCGAGCCGTGGGTGTGGATCGCGAAGTCGTAGGTGGCGCTGATGCGCCTGGACGCGCGGTCCGTGGCCAGGCCGGCGTCGCCGGTGCTCGACGTGACCTCGTCCTTGTCCACCCTGGTTGCGCGGACATGCTCGAACAGGCGGTCCTGGTCGGGCAGGCCGGCCCAGTCGGTCCAGGTCGCCCGCAGCGCCTGGGACGCGCGGATCGCGGCCCACTCGGATTTCGCCACCACGCCGAGGAAGCTGGTGTCGCGCACCACCTTGACCACGCCCGGGATGTCGCGGACGGAGGCCTCGTCGACGCCGAGCAGGGTGGCGCCCATCGTGGGCGGGCGCACCACGCGGCCGTGCAGCATCCCGTCGACCCGGAAATCCTGCATGTAGGTGAAGGTGCCGGTGCACTTGGCGGGGATGTCGACGCGCGCCACGGAGGTGCCGACCACCTTGAACGTCGCCGGGTTGCGCGTCGGCAGGGCGGGGTCGACCTTGAGCGACAGCGGGTGGTCGGCCACCAGCTCGGCGTAGGTGACGCTCTCCTGGCCGGCGGTGACGCGGCCCTCGGACACCGCGAGCGCGGTGGGCACGGCCTGGAGCCTGGCCGCGGCGAGGTCGAGCAGCGCGTGGCGGGCGGTGGCGGCGGCCTGGCGGATCTGCACGCCGCCGCTCTGGATCGACAGGCTGCCGAAGCTCGGGCCCTGGTCGGGCGTCAGGGCCGTGTCGCCGGAGATCACGACGATCTGGCCCGGGGGCACGTCCAGCTCGTCGGCCACGATCTGCATCAGCGCGGTGCGCACGCCGGTGCCGAGGTCGACCTTGCCCGAGTAGAGCGTGACGGTGGCGTCCGCGTTGATCGCCAGGAACCCGTCGACCTGGTCGAGCGCCACCGACTTGCCTGGGGCGGCAGCGCCCGGGGCGGCGGCGGTGCCGGCGGGGGTCTCGACGTGGCCCGCGGGCATCGGCTGGCCCAGCGCGGTGCGCGCCAGTGCAAAACTCACCACCAAGCCGGCGGTGCCGCGCAGCAGCGTGCGCCGCGTCGGGGCGCCCAGGTCGCGGGCGGGTTCCGGCGCCGTCGGCTGCGAGGGGCCGTGTCCGGTCGCGATGTGGTCAAGCATGGTCCGGACCTCCCGCCATTTCGCGCGCCGCGCGCGCCACCGCCCGCACGATGCGCAGGTGCGTGCCGCAGCGGCACAGATTGCCCGCCAGCGCCTGGCGGATCTCCGCCTCTGTCGGCGTCCTGTTGGTGGCGAGGAAGGCGGTGGACTGCATGATCATGCCGTTGATGCAGTAGCCGCACTGCACCGCCTGCTCGGTGATGAACGCCTTCTGCACCGGCGACGGCGCCTGCGGCGTGCCCAGGCCCTCCAGCGTCACCACCTTGGCAGCGCCCACGCTGGACAGTGGCGTGATGCAGGAGCGCACCGCCGCGCCGTCGACGTGCACGGTGCAGGAGCCGCACTGGCCGAGCCCGCAGCCAAAGCGCGGGCCGCGGAAGCCCAGCTCGTCGCGCAGCACGTAGAGCAGGGGGGTGTCGGGGTCGTCCACGCTGACGCTCGCCACATGGCCGTTCACGTCGAGCTGCACCGGCATCGGGTCCTCCGAGGGCTTTTGCCGGGACTATCCGCCTGTGCGGACCGCGCCGTCCAGGGCGTGGCGGGCTATGGGCAGGGCGGTCGCACACGGCATCAGGCCGCAACCTGCTTGTCCACGATCCCGTCATGGCAACGCACGCAGTTGCGCCCGGCCGCCTTGGCCGCATAAAGCGCCTGATCGGCGTTCGTGATCAGGGCATGTCGCGTCTCCTCACCGCCGACCACGACCGATGCCACTCCGCTGCTGACAGTGACGAGCATCGGATCTTCAGGGCAGCCGGCATTCGACATCAGCAACGCGCTCACGGCCAGGCGCGCCCGCTCCGCTATCTTCAGGGCAAGGTCGATGTCGGCGCCAGGCAGAACGATCACGAACTCCTCCCCGCCGTATCGCGCGACGTGGTCCTGCACGTCGCGGATCTGCTCGCGCAGGATGCGGGCAACCAGTTGCAGGCACTCGTCACCGCGCAGATGACCGTAAGTGTCGTTGAAACGCTTGAAGTGATCGACATCGACCATCACCAGCGCCAGGTGGCCGCCAACGCCGGTCTGCACGAGCCGGGCAATGGCACGCTCGAAGCTTCTTCGGTTGCCGACGCCTGTCAGCGGGTCGGTATCCGACAATTCGAGCAGCCGCGCGTTGCTGTCCGCCAGCTCTTGCCGATGCAATCGGTCCTGCACGCGAAGCATGTAGTTCTGCCGTGCCTCGCGATCGAGGCCCAGCCGCGCGCGCAGCCCGAGCAGCGTGAGCAGGCTGGCGAACACCAGCACGTCCCAGTTGCCGCCGGCAGCCGGGCTGTGGAAGAACAGGACCACGACGTTGGCAGCGATGCCGATCAAAGCAAGGCACGCCGCCGATCGACGGCGCATTGGCACAAGGAGCAATGCGCTGAATGGCGCCATGCTCCCGACCATGAGGTAGCGCGCCGCGTATTCCGGCGGCGCCAGGTTGCCCTCCAGCGCCATGCACACGACGGTGACAAAAGCGACAACAAGGAACAACGTCTCCCGGATCCCGACGCTGCGTGACCGGCCAAGACACCATGTCGCCACGAGGGCGAACGGAAGGCGGATGCCAAGTTCGATGAGCAGCGGCGCCCGCGCGGCAGGCGCGTTGGCCAGGGCGGCATCCCCGATCATCGCCAGGTGGACCCCAAGGCTCACGAACAACCAGACGCGCATGACGCGCAGCATCATCGGCGCCAGGGTGGCGAGGTAGTCCCTCTCAAGGTCGGAGCGAACCCGAACATCCCATGGGTCCGACAACGCCCCGCCCACCTTCGCAGGAACGTGCAACGAGGTGTCCAGAGCGACCGCGTCGTCCTTCATCTGCCGGTCCTCGATACTCGTCCGAGGCTGCCAGAGCTTGGTTAAAACGAGATTTACGCAGTCGGAAAAACGAAGTCCGGAGACGCTGACCTGTCCGGCAAGCAAGGCTGGGCTCCCCCTCCGCTGACTATTCCAATGGCCCAAGAGGGAGCCATCGAAACCTTTGGCCAGCTTCGCCCGGACCCGCCCCGTGCTTGAAGGCGGGGGCGAGCCGCCCCTGGACCCGGCCTCACTTGAAGCAAGCCGGTCCAGGGGGGCTCCCCCTGGCGGAGTTTGAGGCAGAGCCTCAACCTTGCCTGCCTGGTCACGATCGAGGGCTGCCGGCTCCGAACGAAGGGTTAACCCCGACGTCTCCGGCCGGGTTCGCAGCGCCTTGCGACCGCCCGCGTCGGCCGACTCGAACGTGGCGTTCCATGAGCGATCGCCGTCCAGTCTGGCACCGGTGCGGCCGGGGTGGTATTGCGCTGGCACGGCGGGCCAGCCGGCTGGATGCGAGAGTGGCGGAACGGTAGACGCACGCGACTCAAAA